>DATCMP010000705.1:0-13654 GCA_036563365.1 Thermomicrobiales bacterium | reverse complement strand
AAAGCTACGAAGAGTGGCATCGCCTGAAGAGCGACGGTCATATCACGGCGGCGCGCTGGCATTCCCTGCTCCTCGTCCCTCGTCCGCGGTTATGTCGGTGCGGAGTATGGTGCGCTGACCGGATGAGCGTCAAGTTCGCTCGTGTCGATCTGGCACGATCTGCCGTACCGCCTGAATCATCCGTGAATCATTGCCGGGAGGCTGTGCTATGATGCCTGCCATGTAGGGCCGTGTGTTCGCGAGAAGCGGCGCGAGTTGGGAGAACTGAGAGAAGATGAAAGCGGAAATTGTTTCGGTCGGGACCGAACTGCTGTTAGGGTCGATCACCGATACCAATGCGACCTTCCTGGCGCAGGAGCTGTCGCCGCTCGGGATCGATCTCTACTACGTCTCGCAGGTGGGCGATAATCTGGCGCGGATCGTCGAGGTGCTTGGTCGCGCCTGGGGCCGCTCCGACCTGACGATCATCACCGGCGGCGTCGGCCCGACCGACGACGATATGACCCGCGAGGCGATCGCCGCCATGCTCGGAGAGACGCCCGCCGTCGATCCGGTTTTAGTCGAGCAGGTCGAGCGCTTCTTTCGGATGCGCGGCCAGACGATGCCGGTCAAGAATAGTAAGCAGGCATGGCTTATCCCCTCCGCCCAGCCGCTCTTGAACCCGATCGGCACGGCACCCGGCTGGTTTGTCGAGCGCGATGGCCGGATGCTGGCGAGTATGCCGGGCGTGCCGCGCGAGATGACGCGGATGTGGCGCGAAGAGCTGATGCCGCGCGTGAAGCGCCAACTCCCCGCGACCACGATCGTCAGCCGCACCCTGAAGACGATCGGGATCGGGGAGTCGGCCGCCGAGCAGCAGTTAGGCGAACTGGTCAACGCCAACAACCCCACGACCGCTACCTACGCCAAGAATGATGGTGTCCATGTGCGGATCACCGCCAAGGCGGCGAACGAGGTGATCGCGCGGGAGATGATCGCGCCGGTCGAGGACGAGGCGCGGCGACGTCTGGGTGACACGATCTACGGGATCGATGAGGAGACGCTGCCGGGGGCGTTGCTGCGCCTGGCGGCGGGCCGTGGCCTGACCCTGGCGACCGCCGATGTCAACACCGGTGCGCGACTCGCCGCCCTCTTCGGCGATGATCCCGCCGCGACGGAGCATTATCGCGGCGGCTGGGTGCTGGGCCTGGCCGAGGCGGCGCGCATTGCGGGGACCGCCGGGGATGATCTCGAAGGGTTGGCGACGACACTGGCGAGCAAGGTGCGCGCGGAATTGGGCGCTGGGGCGGGGATGGTCGCGCTGGCGAAACTCAGCGATATGCCGGACCCGGCGACCGGGCGCTACACCGGCACGCTGATCATCGCCACCGACCTCGGCGGGCGCATGGCGACGAAGCGACATGAATATGCCTCCACCGCCGCCGACCTCCGTCGCCGCGCGATCTTGTGGGGGGCCGAGTTCTTGCGCTTGGAGCTATTGAAGAACGAGGGCTGACCTCGACCGCGCGACGAGAGACGCAGGAGTACCATGCAGGAACGGATGAAAGAGGCGGCGCTGGTCGCGCAGGTTCGGCGGCGGATGGAGGCGCAGGAGGGGATTCCGCTGCCGGCAGGGCGCACCACGGTCGGTCGTCGGGCCGATGGTGGCGTGCGGCAGCACCTCTTCGATCTGGTCGCCGAGAATCGTTCGCTGATCGGTGAGATTCGCACCTACACGATGGGCGAGAGCGGTGGGCGTCCGGCGGGGAAGTTCGCGCACTGCTATGCCGCTTGCCTCTTCCTCTTCCGATCCAAGGCCCGTCGCAAGGTGTTGGTCCTGACCGATCACGCCTTCTGGGCGCGCTTCCGCCGGGAAAGTGAAGGTTTGGTCGAAGGGATCGAGATCATCCATGTCCCGGTCGATGACACCGCGCCGATCGTAACGAATACGCCACCCGACGAAGCGCCGTTCACCGCCCCTTCGCCCCGCAATGAGTACCCTCGCCGTGCCGCCACCGATGGGCCGCGCGGCTTCACGCGGCAGGATGAGATACCGATCCCTCGTCGCAATAAGGGCGGCCCGGGGCCGCGCGGTCGCCACCCGAACACCGGGCCACGTCGGGGTCACTAATCGCCCGCTGGTGGGTAATCACGATGCTGATCCTCACCGGTCCACCTGCCGCTGGGAAGAATACGATCGGCGCACTCCTGGCCCGACAGCGCGAACGCTGCGCGGTCATCGATGTCGATGTGGTGCGAGCGATGATCGTGCAGCCACATCGCGCACCGTGGCACGGTGCAGAAGGGTGGCGGCAACACCGGCTTGGTGTGCATCAGGCGTGTAGGCTGGCATCCGGTTTCGTTGCGGATGGCTGGGAGGTGATCATCCTCGATCTCCTCTCGGATAGCACCTTGCCACTGTATCGGCAGTCGCTCGCCCCGCGCCAGTTCCAGATCGTGCAACTCCTGCCGACGTGGGCGGAATGCGCCAGGCGTTTCCGTGAACGCGGCCCGGTCTTGACCGATGATGAATTCGCGCTGCTCTATCGCGGGCAAGAACAATTCACCGCATTCGATTTGCGCCTCGACAACACGACGTTGGCCCCCGCCGACGTGGCGACGACGATCGCCATGCTGCTTTAACCAGCCCGCTGTCCACGTTCACACCAGGCCAAAGCGAGGTCGAAAACGCTTGACGCGAGTGGCGATTCGGGCTATGCTGTTTGTACTTGATTAAGTAGACAAATTTACTCATATATGGTTGCTGTGGTGGAGGGGGCATGATACTGATCGAGAAATATGACCGCATCGTCGATACGCTGGTGACCGGCTTTGCCTCATCATGGCTGCTGTTTTGGCGGCGGCGCACGGACGACGATACCTTCTCGCGTCCTTACTGGTGCTAACCAAAATACAGGCTATGCTTGGAACCACGCCATGTCCCCCCACTGTAGCAGCCGATGCTTATCCGTCCGGGGAAGCGGGATCTAATCGCGGATAGAACGCCAGTCCCTCCTCACGCCATATCTTCGCCAACGCCATATCAGGCCCACCGGATACCCCGCCATCTTCGCCAAATCCCCCGCCAGGCGAATGATCGGCACATAAGCGACCGCCGTTGCACGCTCGGTCGTGCCAAGTCCGTCAAGCCAGGGTAGGAGGCGTGCGTAGGGTCGCCGCGTGTAGCCAAGCCCGACGAGGATGAGTAGCGGCAAGATGAGGGGGCGACGACGAGCGAGCAGCAAGGTTGGCCCGAGTGCGGCATACGTAGCGTAGCGAACGGCATGACGCCGGGCGAATAGTCCCGCTTTTCCATCGCCGCGCGCATAGCGAAAATATTGGTGCCAGAACGCGATTAGCGTGCCGCGTGGCCGAAAACGGGCCACCGCTTCGGGAGCGAAAACGAACGGCACCCCCGCTTCGCGCAGGCGCAGATCGAAGATCAGATCCTCACAATAATCGAGCCATTCCGGATAGCCGTCGGCGCGTGACCATGCCTCGCGGGCGAAAGCGATCGAGCGACTGGATGGGAGGAACGTTGCCGGATCGACATCGTCGCGTGTCGGCAGTACGGTGGCCCCCATCGCCCGCTCGAACAGGGTTTGCGGGTCGGGTATGAAGAAACCGGCGACGACCCTCGGGGTATCGGTGTCGGGCACTGTGGCGAACGGGGCCAGGAGCTGCGCCAGCCAGTCGGGATCGAGGCGCACCCCGGCATCGGTGACGGCGATGATATTCCCGCGCGCGGCGGCTATCCCCGCATTGCGCCCCGCCGAAATATTGGCTCCCGGCTGGTGAAGCAGGCGTAAAGGCAGGCGCGCTCGCCAGCCTTCGAGAATTTTGTCCGTACCATCGGTGGAGCCGCCATCGACGATGACGATCTCATCGGGCGGACGCGATTGCGCCGCGATCGAGAGCAACAACCCTTCGATACTCGCCGCCTCATTCAGTACCGTCAGGACGAGGCTGACGACCGGCGCGCTCATCGCGTCTCACGCTCCGCAGTCGGTTGCGGCGCCATTTCCCCCACCTGGTCGGACGCTGGTTGGTAGTCCGGCAACTCGATCGCTTCCGAGAGCGGGGTGGCCTCGCGCATGGCGAAGGCGGCATCGTAACCCGCGACTATGCGCGCGACGATTCCGGCCCAGTCGTAATGATCCCGCATGAACGCCTGGCCCGCCGTACCGAGGCGGGTTCGTAGCGCGGGATCGCCGAGCAGCCGGCTGACGGCGGCAGCGAATTCCGCCGGGCCATCGGCGATCAGGAGGTGCTCGTCGTGGCGCACCTCCATCCCCTCGGCCCCCGCTGCCGTTGAGACGACCGCGCAGCCCATCGCCAACGCGTTGAGCAGCTTGAGGCGCGAGCCACCGCCGTAGCGCATCGGCAAGACGTAGACGGTCGCCCCGGCGAAGTAGGGGCGATCATCGGCGACCGAGCCGGTGACGGTGACACCGGGGTTGAGGACCAGACGAGTGATTTCCTGGGGTGGGTTACGCCCGATCAGGGCGAGGCGCAATGGTCGAGCGCGCAGCGGATCGAGGTCGCGTTTCAGGATCGGCCAGATTTCCTCGACCAACCAGGTCGCGGCGTCGATATTCGGGCGGTAGTCGAGGGTGCCGCTGAAGATCACGTCGAAGCGGGGGCGTTCGCGCGGGATCCCTTCGGTCGAGTAGTAATTGAGATCGACGCCATTCGGCGCAACGACGAGCGGGCGATTCGGCGCGAGCGGTTGTAACGCTGCCGCATCCGTGGTCGAGACGCAGAGGGTCAGGTCGGCGGTCTGCATCGTCTGGGCCTCGAAGCGGCGCAAGCGCCCCTGCTGGATCGCCGAGTATGCGCCCACCGGCCACCGACGCGGATTGCGGAGATCGGTCTGCGCGGCCCGCCGTTGCAGCACCCATTCGGCGTTATGCTCGTCGAACACGAGCAACGGATCGTAGTCAGGCAGGCGATACCGTGCCACCAGCAGCAGATACCGCGCCAGTTCGATCCCTTCCGCCTGAATGATGTCGTAGCGTTCGCTCGACAGTAGTTCGGCCAACTGCCGCAGCATCGCTGGTGCCCACAGGCGGTCGGCCATATCCGGCTGTCGACTGGTGAGGAGAGTCCGCAATCGGCGTATATTCGCGCGGCGCGGCGTCGGTATCCGCGCGATCCGTTGCCAGGGAACCGTCCCTTGCAGCTGCTTGTTGCGGATTGGCCCTTCTTCGCCCGGTTCGCTGAAGGTCAGCAGATCCAATTCGTGGGTTTTGGCTAACTGCACCATCAGGTTCCAGTTGCGAATCGCCGCCCCCTGGCGAGTGGGACTCGGCAACTGGGGGGTCAGGAAGAGGATGCGTGCGCCGCGCCCGGCGGCGGATAATCGGCTCATCGCGAACCTGCCCACAACGCGAGCAACGGCGGCAGGAAGATAATCGCGCCGATCACCGCAGAGGCGATCGCCATCAGCCAGACGGCACCCGCCGCCACATCCTTCGCGATTTTCGCCAGCGGATGATAGTCGCTCGTCACGAGATCCACCGTCGCTTCGATTGCACTATTCAATGCCTCCAACGTCAAGACAAGGGCGATCAACAGCGTGATGATGGCCCACTCGACACGCGATACCCGCAAGATCGCTGCGAGAGCCAGGGCGACGACGCCGATGCCCGATTGTACCCGCGCATTCCGCTGCGAAACGAGCAGATACCGCAGCCCGGCGGTTGCGTAGCGGAATGAGGCGAAGAGTGACTCAGCCCGTTGTGTCATCGCGCCACCCGATCGGTCGCGAGCCAATCTCCGAGGATCGCCTCCTGTCGCGCGAGCATCTGCGTGCGCTGCTCCGTCGTGGCATCGTCCCACCCGAGCAGGTGGAGTACGCCATGGATAACCAGGAAGCGTATCTCGCGCGCCGGATCGCTCGCCCACTCGCCGCTTTGTGCCGCGGCGCGTTCGCACGAGATGTAGATCTCCCCGAGTTGTCGAAAGGCTCCCTCACTTGGAAGGATGAACGGCATATCTGTCCCGCCGATTTCCTCATCGAGGCCGAAGGTGATCACATCGGTCGGCTCATCGTGGGCGAGATATTGGCGGTTGAGCGCGTGGATCGCCGGATCATCCACGAGCACCACCGTGAGGGCGACCGGTTCAGCCACCCCTTCTGCCTGTAATGTATAGAGGGTGAGGTTACGCAAGTCAGCCTCATCGGCTGCCACGACACAAGGCGCTTCGATGGCGATGGTGATCGCGTTTTCCGTCATCTGCTCCACAATCGACGTTGGTGGCCGGTAATCGGTCGCTGGCTCGCTCTCGGCGATGCGGGGGAGTCCACCGCCGCGCACCCGCTGCTTATTCCGACAACGTTTTAACGGATCGCCGCTGGTTGCGGCTTCTCTACGGACGGTGTTGTCGGTGTAAGGGCGGGCGGATAGTCGATCCGGGGATGGTAGATCCCGTCGAGGACCTGCACGAAGGTCGCCTTGGTTCGCTCGATGTCCCGCAGGGTCAGGTCACACTCGTCCAGTTGCCCACTTTTCACCCGCTCGTCGATCACCTGATTGACCAACTGTTGCAACTTACTATTATGCCGACCGTTACGCGCGGCCCCGGCACCGTTGCTTCCGGCTGTCCCGTTGTGTCCCGGTTCTTCGGCGAAGTCGAGCTTGCCCGACTGCGCCGCCGCGCGTACCGCCGCCTCGACCGAGTCGGCCATCATGATCACCCCGGCCTCTTTCGTCTGCGGCTTCGGCCCGGGATAGCAGAAATCTTCCTCGCGCACATCTTCGCCGAGCGACACCGCCTTATTATAGAAGTAGCGGATCTGGGTCGTCCCGTGATGTTGTTTGATGATGTCGATGATCCGCACCGGGAGCCGCGCTTTTTGCGCCAGCCGTACCCCATCGGTGACATGGTCGATGATGATCCGCGCGCTCTGCTGCGGATCGAGTTCGTCGTGGACATTGTCGCGGTTCGCCTGATTCTCGATGAAGAAGGTCGGTCGCAACGTCTTGCCGATGTCGTGGTAGAGGACGGCGACGCGCGTGAAGAGTGGGTCCCCCCCGACCAATTCGACCGCGCTCTCCGCCAGGTTCGAGACGACGATGCTGTGGTGATAGGTGCCCGGTGCCTCGCGCGCCAGCTTATAGAGGAGCGGCTGGTTCGGGTGCGCGAGTTCCAGCAGTTGCAGATGGGTGGTGATCCCGAACAGGCCACCCAGGAAGGTGAACGAGCCGAAAGTCAGGACCGCCGTGATCCCCCCGTTGAACGCGGCCATCAGCCCGATCTGCACGATCGCGGCCAGATCGAGGGTATCGGCGAGCAGGCGGAAGCAGATCCCCAGGGCAAAGACGGTCAGCGCGACCAATACCCCCGACCAGAGGAAGGTGGCGATCCGATCGGCATTCCAGAGCGAGAATGCCCCGACCATCGCCGCCACGAAGGCGATAGTGGCGTATTCGAGCGAGCCGCCCTGCGGACCGAGCAGTCCGAGCATCAGCGCCCCGACCAGCGCAACCACCGTGGCGAATTGCAGATTCAGCAGGACGACCGCCAGCATCGCCGCCGCCGCGATCGGGAAGGCGTAGATCCAGGTCGGATTGCCGCCGATCGTCAGGCGCGCGGCGATGACCGGCACAACGATCGTCAGGCCGAGCAGGATGAGTCGGGAACTGCGCCAGAGCGGGCGACCAAAACGGTACAGGTAGGCCGAGAGCAGCGCGACCAGCAGCCCCACGAGACCGAGCGAGCCGACCAGCGCCGACCAACGGACCTGCGGCTGCAAAAGATCAAGCTTTTCCAATTGTTCGCGCTGGTCGTTCGTGACGATGTCGCCATCGCGCACGATCGTCTGTCCCTCCTGGACCGTGACCGGGATCGGTTTCACCGCCGCACGCGCCTGTTCGCGCCGTCGCGCCGTTTCTTCGGCGTCCTCGGTCTGGTTCACCTTCACATAGGCGCGGGTGAGGGCGGCGGCGAGGTTACGATCGCCCGTGAGCAGGTTGGAATCGACCCGATCACGCAGGTTTTCCTTGGTCTGGGCTAATTGCTCGATGGGGATCGTCTGCGCCATCGTCGTTTCGAGCAGACGGCGGGCGGCGGCGGTGACATCATTCCAGCGCGAGGAGTCCAGCAACAAGAGTTGTCGCGCCTCGTCGTTGGTCAGGTCGGGGACGATGGCCTGGATAGCGCGGATACGGTCCTCGGTGACGGTGTTGCTGCCATTACGCAGCTCGGCGAGGCGCTGGACATCGGCATCGAACTGGCTCTGTTGGGCGATGACCAGAGTCGTATTGCGCTTGTAAACGCGCAAGCGATCGTCGTTCGCCGCCTCGTCCCGGCGTTCCTGCGTGCGTACGTCGCTGGTATAGGTCAGGGTGCGCGGCGATTTGATCGTCGCATTCGCCACCGCGCCATTCACCAGATTGACGCCGCTGCCGATTCTCCACGGCGCGACCGCCCCGCCGAGGGTCAGCAGCAAGACGAGGGCGAACAGGATCAGGCGGGCGAGGTGGCCGAACGTGTTGCCCTCGTCGTTGATCTGGCGACGCAGCCAACCGCCGCGCAACGCCGTCAGGCGTAAGCGTCGCGATCCCGCCCCCTCCGGATCGGGCGCGGGCAAACCATTCGATTGGAGCGGTGAGCGCGGTGTGTTCACCACGGTGGCCCCATCTTCACGCGCGGCGCACTGGCCGGGTCTGCCGACATAGCAGCGATCCGATCGGCATCGACCAGCGCACTATCCGAGGCTTGCCGCGTTACGGCGGGGCAACGCTGCCCGCGCGCGACGAAACTTCATCCCGCCGCCAAAAGGCGCTTCGCCGTCTCGCTGAGCGTACGGCTATCGGCACGCCCCGCAGCCCGCTCGATGACGACCGGCATGACGAGCTTCATGTCGCGCAGTCCTGCGGCACCGGTATCGGCGATCACGGCACGCACGAGCGCATCGACTTCCTCCGCGCTCAAGCCCGCGGGCAGGTACTCGCGCAGGATGGCGAGTTGACCACTTTCGCGCTCGACAAGGTCCTGACGGTTCGCCTGGGTGAACTGCTCGATCGCATCCTGCCGCTGCTTGATCTGCCGCTGGAGGACGGCGAGCTCTTCCTCGTCGCTCAACGGGCGGTCACGGTCGGCGGAACGCTGCACACCCTCGCCGCCGTTTGCGGCATCGTCCATCCCCTCGGGAACCTGCACGCGCGCGATCTGCGCGTTCTTGAAGGACGCGCGCAAGAAGCGAATCACATCGCGCCGGACGGTATCACCCGAGCGCATCGCCTCTTTCAGGTCGGCCATCACGCGATCGTCGAGGGTGCCCATACGGTGACACAATCCTTTTGTTTCGGGCGCAACCGGCGCATCCGCAGAGCGTTATCGTTGAGGCGGTGGCGTGGTACGAGGACGCTGCCGACCACACCACGCGCGCCATCCCTACGTCTGGCCTGAAACGCTCGTCGTTTCTGTTGTCGTACCCAATGAACGGGCAGGCGCAACGTCGGCAGTGCAAACAACATTCCTCCTAAGTATAGAAGCACGCCGATGCGGCGTCAACGCCCCCAGCGCTGGCAGGATTTCCGCGACCGCATGCGGTTTTTCACTCCCAGGCGGCCCTCATTCCGTCCCGAGATCGGTGACTGGCGGCCTTTGTATGGTCGTCTCGCGCGATTCCTCACCTGAAAAGCCCCTTGAACCTCCGCTGGTATACTTGACGTGGAGGCGAGGCGATAACGTCCTGTCCTGCCCTGATCGTGACACCATTATGTGCATCCCCATAAGGTAGCAATGCCAGAGTTGCCCGAAGTCGAAACCGTGCGTCGCGGTTTGGCGGCGCAGATCGTTGGCCGTGTGTTCACCGGCATCTCCTTCCTCGAATGGCCGCGCACGATCGAGTCGCCCGCCCCAGAGGAATTGGCGCACCGGATCGCCGGTCGGCGGGTATTGGCGGTGGGGCGGCGCGCGAAATTTTTGGTCATCGCCCTCGCCGGGGGCGAGTCGCTGATCGTCCATTTGCGGATGACGGGGCAGCTCACGGTCGCGCCGCAAGCGAGTCCGCGCGATCGTTTCGCCCGCGTCGCGCTCGGCTTTGCGGATGGCGACGAGTTGCGTTTCAGCGACATCCGGCGTTTCGGGCGGATCGGCCTCTATGACGAGGCGGGGTTGGCGCATCGTTTCCGCGACCTCGGCCCGGAACCGCTCGATGATCGCTGGCTACCGGAAGCGTTCGCGGTGGCACTGGCGCGCCGCCGCACTCGCCTGAAGCCCCTCCTCCTTGATCAATCGTTCGTTGCGGGCCTGGGCAATATCTACGCCGATGAAGCCCTCTTCCGCGCCGGGCTCCACCCGCTGATGATCGCCGCCGAGGTATCGCCCGAACGTGCGGCGTTGCTTCATGCGTCGATCCGCGAGTTGTTGGATGACGCGATCAATAGCGGCGGGACGACCTTCTCGAATTATCGCGACGCCTATGGCAATGAGGGCGACTATTACGAGCGACGGCGTGTCTACGCGCGAACCGATGCGCCATGCTTGGTTTGTGGTGCGCCGATCGTGCGGATCGTGGTCGGCGGGCGTGGCACGCACTTCTGCGCTGTCTGCCAGCCCGCACCTGGGAGCCCTCTCGGCCAGATTGTGCCGTTCCCCTCGCGGGTTGCTGATCGACTCGTGGCAGAGGATCGCGCACCATATATCGTCGTTGCGCCGGAGGGGGAAGATGGCCGTTGAGTCGGGGCAATTGGGGAAACTGGCGCAGCGAACGTTCCCCGAGCGTGTCTTCGCGATCGTGGCGCAGATCCCGGTCGGTCGGGTGACGACGTACGGCTGGATCGCCCGCGCGATCGGTGAGCCGCGAGCGGGCCGGATGGTCGGCTGGGCGCTCCACGCGAGCCATGCCCACCCCGACCTCCCCTGCCATCGCGTGATCAACCGCAACGGCGAATTGACCGGGCGCTTGCATTGGGGCGACCCCGATCTGATGCGCCATTTGCTCGAATCCGAAGGGATCGAGTTCGATGATCAGGAGCGGGTCGATTTGCGCCGCTTCGGCTGGTATCCAGATGAGGCGAAAGACGAATGAACGCAGAGACGCGGAGCAAGAGAGAGCGTCGCAGAGGGGGGACGAGAAATTATCGTTCTCTTTGCGACGCTCCTTCCCTTCTGCGTCTCTGCGTTCTACCGTTCTATTTCTCCTGACTACTGGGCACTAATCTTGGAAAGGGCATACTGTGGGCGCATTCGATAATCAGGTGGCGATCGTGACCGGGGCGAGCGCGGGTGTGGGGCGCGCGACCGCGATGGCCCTGGCGCGTGAGGGCGCGGCGGTCGGGCTGATCGCGCGTGGTGCGGACCGGTTGAACGCGGTGGCTGGGGAGATCGCCGCTGCGGGTGGGCGGGCGCTGGCCTTGCCCGCCGATGTGACCGACGAGGCGTCGCTCGGCGCGGCGGTCGAGCGTGCGGTGTCCGAGTTCGGCGGACTCGACATCGTGATCGCCAATGTTGGACGCGGCCAGCGCGGGCCGGTCGAGACGATGGCCTTGGCCGAGTGGGAAGCGACCCTCGCCGCCAACCTGACCGCGCCGTTCCTGACCGCCCGCGCCGCGATCCCGCACCTGAAACGGCGCGGCAAAGGGCAGATCATCGCGATCTCGTCGGGCGCGGGGAAACAGGGTTACGCCGGGATGGCGGCCTACTGTGCGGCGAAGTTCGGCCTGCAAGGGCTGATGGAGTCGCTGGCCGCAGAGATCGGCGGCGACGGTATCCGCTGCGGCGTCGTCGTCCCCGGTAGCATCCTGACCGAGTTCGGTGGTCGCACCATCGAAGAGAAGCGCGGCGGCACCGGCAAATACCTCGACCCCGAAGATGTCGCCGCCTCGATCCTGCATCTGCTCACCCAACCGAGTCATGCACGCATCCAGGAAGTGCTGCTGTGGCCTTTCCCATAAACTGAATATTGCCATCAGGTGATTGCTGGACTTTGCCAAAGGGTGTCTCGACTATCTCTCCTGCGTGAAGGGCTGCTTTCATCTCAGGCGTCAGCTTAACCATAATGGTCATTGAGCGTTATCGGACGCTAGAATGTCATTTATGCGCTATTTAGTCACAACTACTTGTGTTTGTTCAAAATGTTCTGTTGCTCGGTCATATATATTTATAACTATGTGATCAGGGCATTGCGAGATGTAGCATGGAAATAGTTGCGCGCTATGCAGTATTTCTTGCCATGATTACCCTTGATGCAGTATTGATGCGTCGAGCCACTACGCAAGTTTCGGGAGGGCCACTATGCGTACCACGCGCTGGTTCAGACGCCATCGCCCGCAGATTCTTGAATTTACCGGTGGCTAAGCAAATTCGCCTTTCGGCAGCTTCCGATGTGGCAGGTCAAAATGCGCTATGGCGCGGCTATCTATGCCGCATATTGATCCCGCTAGGAAACCAAGATCGGCGTAGACATCCGACGATGCAAGGTGTAGGCGTTCCCCGATGGTTGCGGGGGAATTGGGGACCTTACTTAGAAAAATGCGATTGACCACGGCGCGGTTGTGAACGATCACATTCCTTTGTTCTATCAGACACACCATGCGATCGACAGCTTCCGTCGTTTCAAGCAATCGGAATCCCATACGCTTCGACCAATACTTAAGAAGATCGCGCATACCACGGCGGGATAGTTGGTCAACCCGCCGTTCCGTTAACGCCTGGATCAGGTCGTCCATATTCTGATGTTGCAACACCAGATCGAGCGGCACGGTGTCTAGGGGTTCCCCTGCTTCAGCAGCCTTTAGCATCTGCGGGCGCGTCTGGAACACCAGCGCCATAAGTTCTGTTACATATGCCAGAAAGTTATCAACACTCCGGCACAGAACCATTTCCATGATCATTCCGCGTTGCCCAATGAGCATTAATTCTGATCCCATTCCTTCTTCAGCAAACCAATCCCACAATTCTTTGGGCGGGGCTGCCGAATCGCTGGGATCAGCATTATTTCCTAATTGTTGCTGCGCTATTTCCTTCCAACGTAAATCTGCGTGACGCGCCGACGAAGCCAACACCTGTATGAAGCTGCGGATTCTGGCGTGTTCGTGTAGAAAGTGTTCGCACGGCCAAGTCAGCACGTCCGGTGCAACGTAGTTCGCCTTTTCTAAACCATAGTCTAACGGATTTTCATCCAGCTGCGCCTGTAATTCTTCGTCCAGTCCCATTGTGTTGTCCTTATCCCTTCCCGTCGCGCTGTTCGATATGTTCTTTCTGCCCCGGCGTTAGTGATTGCTGGTAGAGTTCTTCTATGCGCTTCGGTTCAGATATTTGATCTTCCGCGATCACGTTGATCCACCCGAACAGCATCATAGCCGTGCCAACGTCGTCCTTCAGGTCGATGTGTCCAGGGTGAACAGCGCTATTGCCGACAACGCGCACAAGGTCGAGTGCCTGCTGCACCCGCACAGATAAGCCCTTACCCACCAATGTCTGAATGTCTTTGTCAATATCCCTACCTGGCAAGCCTAACTGCTTGCACAGCTTCTGGATACATAGTCGGAGCAATGCCGCAGCCCCGCGCGGCGATTGCTGTGCTCGCTAGGATAAGAGTCGGCCATTCGATGCGGTAAAAGTCGGCCACGCTGTACCGGCATCTCCTACACTCCGCGATGGATCGGTCGCAGAGGGAGGAGGGGCCAGGAAGGTGTACAGCATGGCTTTGCGCGATGAT
>DATCMP010000696.1:0-2681 GCA_036563365.1 Thermomicrobiales bacterium | reverse complement strand
AAGTTGCCCACGACCTGTAGCTTCATCGGGGGGCACCCGATGGCCGGCAAGACGCAGAGCACCGAGGCGGCCGAGGCGACCCTGTTCAAGGGGGCGACGTGGTGCGTCTGCCCCTCGGTGCGCGCCTCCGAAAGCGCCGTGCAGACGGTCCTCGGGCTGATCGCGGCGCTGGAAGCCGAGCCGCAATTCATCGATGCCAACGAGCACGATGGGTTTGTCGGCGCGGTCAGCCATCTGCCGTTCGTGCTATCCAGCGCGTTGATGAACACCGTCACCGCGAGCCCGGCGTGGCGCGACATGAAGCAACTGTCCGCGAGCGGCTTCCGCGATGTCTCGCGGTTGGCCGCCGGTAGCCCGGAGATGCACCGCGACATTTGCCAGACGAATCGCGAGAGCGTGCTGCGCTGGATCGATGAATATACCGCGACCTTGCAGGCGTTCCGCGCGGCGCTCGCCGATGAGGGCGAGGGGCAAGGCAAAGCGTTGACCGAGTTCTTCACCAAGGCGCGCGACGCCCGCGCCGACTGGTCCACCGCCGAGCGCAGCGACGGCCAACTGACGCAAGAAACCGAATCGGAACTGAGCAAGGGCGCGATCGGCGGGCAGTTCGGCCAGATGCTCTTCGGCGGGATGCTCCGCCGTCGCGGCGACAAGACGAACGGCTCGGGTGACCTGAAACGCCCGGAGCGGTCGGATAGGAAGTGAGGAGTCGTGAGTCGGTAGTCGTGAGTGGCTGGGCAGTGGCGTTAAGGGCACCGTGCCGACAGCGGATCCTCGCGCGACTCACGACTCACGACTCATCCCCTACGGCACCAGACTCCACTCTTGCGGCAACCGATATCGATAAAGATGCCGCGTCGGGCGACCGGCGGTGCGGATTCTCCCGCGATCCTGTCGCAAAAGGCTGCTGTACGAGTTCTGTACCTGAACGATCCGCTGGGCCGGGAGGTTGAAGATAATCAGCCCGGTCGATACGGGGGCGAGACTCGCCGCACGGGTCGTCTCGTCCACCACGCGGAACGGCGGCATGTCGTGCGGCTTGAGCTGCGCCAGCATGTCGTGAACCGCCGCGTAATTCCCGGGGCTATTGTGCCGATCGAAGAGCGCCAAGCCGTCGAGCACCCCCTCGATCATCTCCGCGTCGAATGACTGGGCGATCTGGAGGAGATCCTCGATCGTTGCCGGGCCGCGACTACATGCCGCCGTCAGTACCTTTGCCCCATGCGCGGGGGCGACGAAGCTCGCCGACCCGAGCGCGTCGATCATCGTTAATCGCATGTCGCTCACTGAAGTTGTTGCCCCTGTTTGTCAGTCCGTCGAAGATCGATAGTGCAACAGCGCGTGTCATTATCCCCGTCGCAGCGGTGACGGGGTGTTGACCGCAGAACCCTGGTGCGATGAGAAATTGTACTACAGGAGATGGTGGCCGATAGTACGAACGCGCTTCCTATGGCCCTTGTCGCCGATCATGCGCGAGGATTTCATCCTCAATCCCGCCGCGGTTCTCGCCCGCTCGACGTACGTACAGGGGTATGCTACGCTAGTATCAGGATATGCGGGCCGCTGATATTGGGCAGGCGAAATAGGCGCTCAGCAAGCGAGAGGTGATGAGTCGCGAGCCGGATTACTACGCAATCTTGGGGGTCGAGCCGACCGCCGACGATGAAGCAATCACGGCTGCCTATAACGGTCGCTCGCTGCGCTTCCGCGTGGGCCAACTCCGGCATCGCAACGAGGATTCGTCCGGACCGACGCAGGAATCGCTTGAGGAAGCCTACAATATCCTCGGCAATCCGCAGTCACGCGCCATGTACGACAAGATCCATTACCCCGACAAGCCACCCCCGACAACGCGGCGTCGGCGCGCCCCGGCCTGGCTTTGGGTGTTTGCCTCGGCCTGGATCGTGGCGATTGTCGTCGTCGGCTGCATCGGTATCCGCAGTCGCGTCACGCCCGACCTGGGCGCGATCGGGCAGATCGTGCAGACCGCCACGGTCGGCACCGGCGCTGGCAATCCTGGTGGGACGGCGACCCTGCCGCCGTCTTCCTCCCAGCCCATTATGGCGAGCGGTGCAACATCGACTCGCCCCACAACGGGGAGCGATGCAACGTCGACCGTATCCGCCACCCTGTCACCGCCCGTGAGTGCGACCGTGGTGATCGCTAGCGCGACGATCGCCCAGCCGACAAATACCGCCGCGTCAACACGCGCCGTCACGCCGACGCAGAGTAGTGTCGTGACGATCGGTCCCACATCGAGCGTCACCGTGCCGCCGACCACAACCGTCCCGCCAACGATACCGCCGACCGCGACCGTCGCGCCGACGCCGACTGCCAACGTGCCCCCCCCGGCCTCGGAGCCGCCGACGGTGGTCGAACCGCCGCCCGCACCGACCGATGCCCCTCCCGCTTTTCAGCCGACCGATCGGATCGGCACCGCCCTATCGGTCAATCTGCGCTCGGGTCCGGGCGCGAACTACGGCTCGCTCGGCTTGCTGCCGACCGGGACGCAACTCGCCGCGACCGGTCAAAGTCAGTATTCCAGCGGTCAACTCTGGCGACGTTTCGCCCTGCGCGACGGTCGCGTCGGCTGGGTCCGCGATCTCGATGTATTGCCGGTGCGCTAGCGCGTTTCGCTGCGCCGGACGAACAATAATGGGGCGGGGGCAACGGGACATGTA
>DATCMP010000688.1:0-4887 GCA_036563365.1 Thermomicrobiales bacterium | reverse complement strand
CTGGACTTCCAATGGTGGAACAACACCGGCGGCTGGATCGGGATCGAAGCCGCTGCCGATGGCGAGGTCGTCACGGTCAAGATCTACGGGCGAGACCCCGGCTGGAACGTCAAGATCGATGGCCCGCAAATCTCGAACGTGATCGAGCCGGATCCGGCACCGATCACCGAGAAGACGCACGACCTGCCGGTCGGCCAGAAGCTGATGATCGAACACTCCGCCGAGGGTTTCACCGCCTCGATCAAGCGCCAGGTCTTCGATAAGAACGGCAAGCTGGTCGTCTTCAACGGCAAGGGGATGGATACGACCTTCAAGAGCAACTACCTCCCCTCGCGGGATCGCTATCAAGTCGGCGTGCCCAAGAGCGAGCCCATCGATTAACACCCCGTCCACGCGACGCCCCCGGTTGCAGAACCGGGGGCGTCATGCGCTGATCGCCTAGCGCGTTCGGTCGCGATCCTCCCTCCTGACCGCGGCGGGGAGAGGGACTGCGACCCGCTCGCTATGCGTACCCAAATCCGGAAAGGAGCAACCTTATGAGCCAGACCAACACCGGCTTGCCGCAGCGCGCCGCCGTGCGCGTGGAGGATACCTGGGATGCCACCAGCATCTTCCCGACTGACGCCGCCTGGGAGAACGAACTGAACGCCCTCGGCGATACGTTCCCGGCGCTCGAAGCATTTCGCGGTCGCCTGGGCGAGGGTCCGACGATGCTGGCCGACTGGTTCGCGCGGTCGGAAGCGTTCGCCAGTCGGATCACCCACGCCTACATGTACGCCAGCCTCTTCCACGAGACCGACACCGCCGATGGCGCGGCCAAGGCCAAGGTCGATCGCGCGATGGGCCTCTACGCGCGCGCCGCGGCGGCGATGTCCTTCGCCGAGCCGGAGCTGCTGGCGATCGGATTCCCGACCCTCCGCCGCTGGATCGCCGAAGAGCAACGCTTGGCCCCCTATGCCCACGCGATCGATCAGTTGGAGCGTCGCCAGGCCCACGTTCGCTCCGCCGAGGTCGAGGAACTGCTCGGGATGGCGCTGGAACCATTCGACAGCGCCGCCGGGATCCACGGGATCCTCGCCAACGCCGATCTCGTTTTCCGCCCGGCGATCGACGCCGCGGGCGCGGAGCACACCGTCGCGCAGGGGACGATCGACGCGCTGCTCGGGCAACCGGACCGCGCCCTGCGCCGCTCGGCCTGGGAGAGCTACGCCGACGGCCACCTCGGCCTGAAGAATACGATGGCGACGTGCCTCGCCACGGGGGTCAAGCAGCACGTCTTCAACGCCCGCGCCCGCCGCTACGACTCCGCACTCGAAGCGTCGCTCGCGGCAAACTTCATCCCGACCGAGGTCTTCCACAACCTGATCGCCACCTTCAAGGAATATCTGCCGGTCTGGCACCGCTACTGGGCGGTTCGCCAGCGCGCCCTCGGCCAGGATGAGATCGCCCCTTACGACATCTGGGCACCGCTGACGGCGAACCCGCCGCACGTCCCCTTCGACCAGGGGCTCGACATGATCGCCGCCGGTCTCGCGCCGCTCGGCGAGGAGTATGTCGCGATCGTGCGGCGCGGCGTGAACGAGCAGCGGTGGGTCGACAAATACCCGAATATCGGCAAGCGGGCCGGGGCGTTCTCGGCGGGATTCAAGGGCACCCACCCGTTCATCCTGATGAACGGCACCGACGACCTCGAAAGTATGAGCACCCTGGCGCACGAACTCGGCCACTCGTTGCACTCGTTCTACACCTGGCGGGCGCAACCGGCCCCCTACGCCGACTATTCGATCTTCGTGGCCGAGGTCGCCTCGAACTTCAATCAGGCGCTGGTCCGCGCGCACCTCTTCGCCCAGGATCCCGATCGCGATTTCCAACTGGCGCTGATCAACGAGGCGATGTCGAACTTCCACCGCTACTTCTTCCTGATGCCGACCCTCGCGCGCTTCGAGTTGGCCCTGCACGAGCAGGTCGAGCGCGGCGAGACCCCGTCCGCCGACGAGATGATCGCGCTGCTGACCGACCTCTTCCGCGAGGCGTATGGGCCGGGGGTCACGATCGACGCGGCGCGGGTCGGCATCACCTGGGCCGAGTTCTCTACCCACCTCTACAGCGATTTCTACGTTTACCAGTACGCCACCGGCCTCGCCGGGGCGCACGCCCTCGCCGAAGGGATCCTGAACGGCGAGGCGGGCGCGGTCGAGCGGTATCTCGGCTTCCTCAGCGCCGGAAGTTCGGTCTACCCGCTCGACGCCCTCAAGGCGGCAGGCGTCGATCTGACCACCCCCGACCCGGTGCGCCAGACCTTCGGCGTCCTGGAACGGCTGGTCGATCGGCTGGAGGCGTTGACGAGCGGCGAGTAGTCCGTAGTCCGTAGTCTGTAGTAGCTGGGCAGTAGAGCTAAAGGCTGTGCGCCAGCCACAAACCGTTCTACGGACTACCGACTACGGACTACGGACTACTTTCAGGACAAGGACAGCTTACATGGCTGACGAACTGGTCCTCGTCACGGGCGGCTCGGGCTTCGTCGGCGCACACTGCATCGTACGCCTGCTGAACGAGGGCTACCGCGTGCGGACGACGGTGCGCTCGTTGGAGCGCGAGGCCGACGTGCGCGCGATGATCGCGGAAGGCGGCGTCGAGTCGGGCGCGGCGCTCTCGTTCGCCGCCGCCGATCTGCTCACTGATGCGGGGTGGCCGGAGGCCGTCGCCGATTGTGCGTTCGTGCTGCACATCGCGTCGCCTTTCGCACCGAACGCGCCCGAGGACGAGGACGAACTGATCGCCCCGGCCCGCGAAGGTGCGCTGCGCGTGCTGCGCGCCGCGCGGGATGCGGGCGTCAGGCGCGTCGTGCTCACCTCGTCCTTCGCCGCGATCGGATACGGCCGGGAACCGATCGGGCGACCCTTTTCCGAGGTCGATTGGACCGATCCGGACGACAGCAATGTGAGCGCCTACGTGAAGTCCAAAACCGTTGCCGAGCGCGCGGCATGGGACTTCATCGCCAGCGAGGGCGGCGCGCTGGAGCTCGCGACCATCAATCCGGTCGGGATCTTCGGGCCGGTCCTCGGATCGGGCTTCTCGAGTTCGATCCAAATCGTCCAGCGGATGCTGGATGGCGGGATGGCGAGCCTCCCGCACCTGTCCACGAACGTCGTCGATGTGCGCGACGTTGCCGATCTGCACTTGCGTGCGATGGCCGACCCCGCCGCGAGCGGCGAGCGGTTCCTGGCCGTCGCCGGGCCGCCGATGACGTTGCAGGAGATCGCCACCCTGCTACGGGCGCGATTGCCGGACGAGGCCGGGCGCGTCCCGACGAGGACGCTGCCCGATTGGGTGGTGCGGTTCGTCTCCCGCTTCAACCCGGCCCTCAAGCCGATCCTCCCGGAGCTGGGCAAGGTCAAACACGCCACCAACGAGAAGGCCAGGCGCGTACTCGGCTGGACGCCGCGCGCGAACGACGAGACGATCATCGCGACAGCCGAGAGCCTGGCACGGCTCGGGCTCGTGCGACCAAGCCCGAGAGCGGCTTGAGCCAGCGGCGTCAACACCGCCGATAGGCGCTCGCGCGACAGGCCCCAACCGCTCACTCACTGCCGGCTGCCGACTGCCGACTCACGACTCGTTACTCACGGAGTACCAATGCCACCCAAACCTATCCTTGTCCCGCTCGATGCCTCGCCGCTGAGCGAGACGAAACTCCCCGTTGTCGAGGAATATGGGCGAGCCTTCGGCGCGGAGGTGATCCTGCTGCACGTCATGGCCGCCACGTCGCGCCCGGTCCTCCCGTTCGTCCGGTCCGCCGAGGCAGTCGCAGAAGAGGGGACCATCTCGACCGAAGAGGCCCGCGCCAGGACGTTCATCGAGATGAGCGCGAGTCGGCTGCGGGCGGCGGGGCTCGTGGCGCAACCGCTCGTCCTCGTCGGGCCGGTGGCCGAGACGATCCTGGATGTGGCCCGGCGACAGGAGGTCGCACTGATCATCCTCGGCACCGACGTGCGCCGCGGGATCTCGCGCCTCTTCCTCGGCAGCGTGGCCGGTGCCGTGGTGCAACACGCCCCCTGCCCCACCCTATTGGTGCGCCCCGATCTAGCGGCGTCCACCGCCAGCACCCCGTTGCGCGCCTTCGCCGATGACGAGGCCCGCGCCGGGATCCTGACGCCGCGCATCCTCGGCCCACGCCGGATCGAGGTGGCGCGGATCGTCGGCAGCGTCGGTCGCGCGGGCGAGCTCGGGGCCGACTTCCGCCCGACGATGCGGAACCCGCCCGACGAAGGGCGCTACCAGCGGATCGTCGAGCTGGCCGAACGGGGCGTGCAGCCGCTCCCGCCGGTCGATCTCTTCAAACTCGGCTATGGGTATTATGTCGTGGACGGCCACCGGCGCGTGGCGGCGGCGAAGCAGCTCGGCTTCGACGAGATCGACGCCAACGTGACCGAATATCTCCCCGCGACCGACGCCGACGCGCAGCACCTCTTCACCGCGCGCCGGGCGTTCGAGCGCGCCACCGGGCTCACCTCCGTCGGCGCGGCGCGCGCGAGCAGCTACCCGCGACTCGAAGAGTTGATCGCCGAGTTTCAGCAGGCGCGCGGCCTCACCGATCGCGGCGAGGCGTGCGAGCGCTGGCGGGTCGCGGTCTACGGCGATCTCGTCCGGCGCATCCGCGCGCTGCGCCTCAACCGCTACTTCCCCGGCGAGCGCAGCGCCGACATCATCGTCCGCGTCGCCGACCATCGCCGCGAGGAAGCCGCCCGCCAGGGCCGCACGCTCGGCTGGGACGAAGCCCTCGCCAGCTTCGTCACCACCCTGCATCAATGAGCCACTACCGGCGTAACGCACGTCAGGCGTGGGATAAACGGCGGATGGTTCCGGTAATGTATGTCGGGCGTGGGG
>DATCMP010000686.1:0-6654 GCA_036563365.1 Thermomicrobiales bacterium | reverse complement strand
GTGAGGTGTATCCTACCATAGTCGTCTATGTTCCACTTTGTTAGGTCAATGTGGAGGGTAAGGGCGGCGCTACGTGAAAGGGGCAACGATGTGCAAACAACGGGTGCGTGATGTCGCGCGGACACCGCCGAGTCACGACGGGCGCCGTCAGGCGTTCATCGGCCATGCGCTGACCTTCGCGCTGGTGATCGGCGGTTTGGCGGTGCTGAACCTCGCCACCTCGCCGGGTTATCCGTGGTTCCTCTGGCCGCTGTTCGGCTGGGGGATCGGGCTGGCGAAACAGGGGGCGTCGGTCTTCCAGGCGCGGGCTGCCGTTGGGGGCGAATCGACGCTGGATCCGCCGGGCGGCGTGTCGCCTTTCCCCGAGTCACCAGAAACTGCGGCGCGACCGTGGCCCGATCTTGAATAACGAGTGAGGCGGGGGCGAAGTGGGCGAGTGCCCACGACAACACAAGGAGGGGTACGGCATGAGCGCGATACAGCCAGGGCGGATGACGGCGGAGATCGAGGGGGAGTTCGTGGTCTTCCTGATCGGGATGCGGATCAACCGCCCCTGGAAGGTCCACAAGTGGCTGCCGGTCTTCCTGGCGATGCCGAAGATGTTGCGCGAGTTGGCGAACGATCCCGACTCAGGCTTCCTCGGGGTGACAACACCGCCGATCCCGACGGTGATGGTGCAGTACTGGCACTCGTTCGAGGATCTGGAACGATACGCCCGCGCGAAAGATCGGGAGCACTGGCCGGCCTGGGTGGCGTTCAATCGGCGGGTGGGCGCGGCGGGCGGCGACGTGGGGATCTGGCACGAGACGTATCGGGTGGCCCCGGGGATGTGGGAGACGATCTACGCGGGGATGCCGCCGATCGGGCTCGGAAAGGCGACGACGCTGGTGCCGGTGCGGGTGGGGCGCGAGCGGGCGCGGGAGCGGCTGGCGCAGGCGGTCGCGCCTGTGGCGGCAGAGCAGCAGACGGTGGTCGTGGAGTAAGGTCGCCGGTAAGCCGGTATCGATCCGTGTAATTGAGGGTGCCGTGTACCGTTGACGGGGCGGACGTATCCACGATACGTCCGCCCTTGCCGCTTGTCTCCCATCGTGCGCCGCGAGTGTTCCGGCATCGCGACGGATCGCCGAGGCGACCCCCGGTATGGTGCGCGGCACGGTCAGGGGGCATCGGGACGTGCGTACCCGCGCGACTCAGTCGCGAGGCTGAGGTCGTGCTAGTCGGGCGGGTAAGCGGGTGGGGCATAGACGTCGTGACCGTTGCGGGTAGAAAATAGGGTTAACGGGACGACGATGCGCGACGACGAGAGGGACCATGACGGGGACCGGACAATTTGGCCTGCTCCAAACGATCGAGGAGTTGCTGCGCGATGAGGGCTGGCGCGAGATTGCCCTGGAATCGTGCGACGATGGCTTCATGGTGGAAGCGCGGCACGAGGGCGATCCTACCGGGGGGCGCGTCGCGTTCGGGCTCGGCCCCGTCGACCTGGAGGCGATCGTGCGGATGGCGCAGCAATCCGCCTGACAGCGGGCCAATTCCGAGGGATAGTGAGGAGAGACGCGGCGGGCCGCAGAGGGGGAACGGGGCGACGGCTATTACCGCGAGTGAAAGCACTCGCGCTCCCTCGCGCCAGCGTACGCTCGGCCCTCAGCATTGGCACGTCGCAGCGGTACTTATCCCTGTAGGCCGGAAGGTGGTGCAGGGAGCGTGCCTTCTCCGCTGCAAGGTAAGCGGCAATCACCCCCATGCCCTGCTGCCGCAAATACGAAGGGGGCCGCTGCACCTCGTGGCGGCCCTTTTGGCTGTGTGCCTCCGTCGAGCCCCGGCCCCGGGACACTGCTCGGGCTGCCGGGTGCTAGCACTTGCCACGGCGATGCAGCGGGCAGTATCATCGATAGCGGCGTCGTCGAGGGCAGTCGATGAGTAACTGCCCGGCGCTGGCGTCGGCGACGCCCTCAACCTTGGGAAGGCCGTCGCTGGTCGTCGCGCGGCGGGACGGTAGCACGGGCGTCAGGAGGTCGGGCGGAACATCTCGAAGATGCCGCCGATCTCGGCGTAGTCGGCGCGGTAGCCCGTCCGCATGATCGGCTGGGCGGCGGCGATGTCGAAGCGCCCATCGCGCAGATAGCGCGGGTCGATATGGACGCCGACGACCTGCCCGAGGACCAGATAGCTCTCCAACTCCTTACCCGCCAGATCGCGCAGGCGCACGACCTGGAGGAGCTTGCATTCGAGCGCGGCGGGCGCGGCGGCGACGCGCGGCGCGGCGACGAGGCGGCAGGGGGCGGCGTCCAGTCCGGCGAGTTGCATCTCATCGATCTCCGGGCCGACCGGCGCGGAGGTGCGGTTCATCGCCTCGGCGAGCGATCTGGAGACGAAGTTCGCCACGAATTCGCCGGTCGCCTCCGCGTTGCTGACGCTGTCCTTGTGGCCCTCGCTGCTGAAGCCGATGATCGGCGGGGCGGAGCTGAAGGCGTTGAAGAAACTATAGGGGGCGAGGTTGGCCCGCCCCTGACGATCGCGGGTGGCGATCCAGCCGATCGGGCGCGGGGCGACGATCGCCTTGAACGGGTCGTGCGGGAGGCCGTGCCCGCTGGCGGGCTCGTAGAAATAGCTGTCGGTCTGCGCTGGCATCGGCGGCTCCTTCTCGGCATATGGCGATGGTCGCGGTCCGGGGCGCTGCGGTCGCGGTCGGCCCTCAGTCGTCGTTCGCGGGCGTGGCCCACGGCCCTGGCGCGCCCCAACGGTCGAGGAACGCCGTCTCGGCCAGTGGCTTCCGCTGGGTCGGGCCGAAGCGCCCACGCGGATAGCCGAGCGGGATGCAGAGATGCAACTCGGCCGCGGCGGGGATCCCGAGCAGGGCGTAGACGCGCTCGATGACTTGCGGGTGCAGGGTGGTCGGGACCGAGCCGATGCCGAGGGCGCGGGCGGCGAGCATCAAATTCTGCGCCGCCGGGAGGACCGAGTTCGCCTGCCCCTGCCCGGTGCTGAGGGCCAGGACGATGCAGGGGGCGTCGGCGATCTCGTCGGCCAGTTGCGCCGCCGCGCGCGGGGTGTGCGCCTCGGCAGGGATCTCCTCGCGCGTGGTCCAGGGTCGGCCCTCGTCGCGGCGTTTGGCCCACCACGCCTCGCGGTAGAGCGGGCCGAACGCGCGGATCGTGTCGCGGTCGGTCAGGACGAGGAAGCGACCGGGCTGGCTGTTGCCGCCGTTGGGCGCTTTGCTCGCCGCTGCGAGGATGATCTGGATATGCTCGGCGGGCAGCGGATCGGGGCGGAAGCGGCGGATCGAACGCTGGGTGAAGATGGCCTCGCCCAGCGGCATCGCCAATCGCGCCTGCGGCATCTCCATCGGGTGTACTCCTCTCGCTACGGTCATCGGTGCGGTCGGTGCCGTGAACGCGCCCCGATGGTCGGCTATTCCGGCGATGGCGCACGATCAGGCCATGGCGGCTGGGATGAAGGGTAAACCACGCGGCGGGTGCGGTGCATGGGAGGATGATCACCGCAGAGACGCAGAGACACGGAGGGCCGTAGAGACGAGGACGAGAGAAGGAGCGAGGAGGGGGGCGGGATGGGGTGTCGGCGGCGAGGGCGGGCGTGGGGAGGCTGGCGGCTAAATCCCCTGACCAGGCAGGGGACCAAGGCCGCGCCTCGCGGGCCTGCGGGCCACGAAGCCCACCTCCGTGGGCTAGATTCGTTATCGGCGCGGTGTCGGATAATGGGGCATTGCTTTGCAATAATCCTAGCCGCCGCAGGGCGGCTTCGTGGCCCGCAGGCCCATCAGGCGCGACTTCAGTCGCCAGCCACCCCCGCCCTTCATATCCGCCCGCTCTCTCCCTACCCCTGCCCATCGACCTCCGCGAAGATCTGCTGCGCCACGCGCACGGCGTCGAGCGCGGCGGGTGCGCCGCAATAGATCGCCGTTTGGAGGAGGACTTCGCGGATCTCGTCCCGGGTCACGCCGTTGTTGAGCGCGCCGCGAATGTGCAACGCCAACTCGTGCGGGCGGTTCAGCGCCGTCAGCATCGCCAGGTTGATCATGCTGCGCGTCGTGCGCGGCAAGCCCGGGCGCGACCAGACGGCCCCCCAGGCATATTCGGTGATCAACTCCTGCAACGGGCGACTGAAATCGTCGGCCTGCTGGAGCGAGCGATCGACATGGGCGGTGCCGAGAACCTCGCGGCGGATCTGGAGACCGGTCTCGAATTGCTCTTCGCGCGTCGTCATCGCCTCCCCTTCCTGATGGATGGATCAGTGTCCCCGGTCGCGTCCGGGCCGCATGTCCCGCTGCGACTCAGGGGCCATTATCGCGCGATCGGCATGGTGAGGGCGGGAACGCGCGGTCGCCGCTGTACGGCGGCGGGTCTTGCCCCGGCGACGACCGGCGGGTGCCGTCGCGCCGGGGTCGCGCCGTTCGCGACCCCGCGCGAAGAGGGCCAGGCCCGCGAGCAGCGGCAGGGTGGCGGCCAGACCGTAGGCCGCGATCCAGCGTAGCGCGGTGCCGCGCTCCAGCCCGGCGACCGCGGCGTACCAGGCCCAATGATCGATGAGGTGATGTGTCGGGTCCACATCTTCGGGTGCGCCGAAGGTCCGCTCGTCGTTGAACCAGAGGTAGAGCGCGGCGGGATCCTGCGGCACCGCGCCGAACGCCCGCGACGCGATCAGCGCCGCCCCATCGCGCACCCGCATCGGCTTGCCCTCGCGCCAAACCTCGATTGAGTTGACATAGAGGCCGAGGGCTTCATCACGCTCGCCCCGGCCCGTCGTGCTAGGGTTCCAGGTCGGGCTGGCGAGGGTGACGGTAGCGCGCCCGTCGCGGATCGCCTCGGCGGGCACGGTGAGCTGGTAGATCCAGCCGGTGCCGTCGCTGCTGAAGTCGCGGCGCTCGATCGCCGCCTCCGGCAGCGGGGTGCCATTCACCAGGATGCTCGGCCCCGCCGCTGCGCGCTGCGCGGGCGGGCGATAATCGAAGAAGGTCACTTTCACGAGAAGCGGCATCGTCGCGGCGGGATGGAGGGTGATCGTCCCGGCCCCGGTCGTCCAGCGCGGGAAGGTCGCGCGGGCCGGGTTGATCTCCGGGGTCGCGAAGCCTGCGCCGAGGATCGCCGTGTCGGGCGGCGTGAAGACGCGCGGACGCCACTCGGCCAGGTGCCGCCCGAGGTAGCGGGCGTGGACGACCAGGGGCGATTCGGGCGGCGAGAAGAAGCGCGCATCGATCCGCGCCGCCCGCTCGGCGTCCGTCTTCGGCTCATCGAAAATCCGCGTCCGGTCCCAGCCGAAGTTCACCAGCGTGCCGAGGAGTTGCACCGCGACGCCGACGACCGCGATGGCGACGACCGTCGCCCGCCAGAGCGGCCGCCCGCGCGCTCGGGCCAGGAACGCCGCCGCCGGGAGGAGCGCGAACGGCAGGATCAGCAGGAGGTAGCGCGGCCCCCAGGCCCAATCGCCATTCCAGAGGCTGAGCCGGGCATAGAAGGCGAGGTGGATCAGGATGATCCCGAGGCAGGTCAGCGCCTCGGCGCGGTGCCGCCGGTAGAAGGCGCGCGCGCCCAGCAGCGCCAGGAGGACCGGCGGCGAATACCAAATGAAGCCTTTGCCGCTCGAAATGGTCATCCCGGTGAAGCCGGTCATGAATGGCAGGGCGAGGCCGCTCAGGCGACCGGCGCTGTAGCCGGTCTGAAACGGCCCGCCGTAGATCGCCGCGTTGATCAGCAGGAGCGGCACGATCGCGACGCCGAACCCCGCCATCCAGGTCGCCGCCGTCTGCGCGGCCAGTCGCAGCCGCAGGGGCCATTGCGGGCCGGTCGGGGTGCGGCCCAGCAGATAGAGGCCCAGGCCGGGCAAGACCAGCGCCGCATGCGGCTTCACCAGCAGCGCCGCGCCCGCCGCGAGCCCCGCCAGGAAGAGGGGGAGGAGGACGCTGGCCCGGACGCGCCTCAGTTGGCCGTCGATACCCACCGCGTCGGTCAGGCGCGCCGTGCCGCGTTGCAGCGCGTAGAACGTCGCCAGCAGGCAGAGGGTGGCGAGCGGCTCGGCGTAGAAGGTGCGCGCGTAGGGCCAGGCGAACGTCGCCAGCCCGTAGAGGGACGCGAGCCCGAGTGCCACCCGTTCGCCATAGCCGAGCGCGCCGACCAGGCGGTAGAGGAGGGCGACGGTCGCCGCCGTGACGAAGGCGCTGAAGAGCGAAACGAAGAAGCGGATGATGTACGCTTCCGCCCCCGGCGGGAAGAGCGGCGCGACGGCGCGACCGTCCAGGTAGAAGGGGATCGCCGCGAGCGGCTGACCCGGCTCATACTGCGCGTAGTTGCGGCCATCCGCCCGCACCTGCTCGCTCAGCACCACGCCCCAGGCGTCCTTGGGCAGCGCCAGGGTACGGCGCTCCACCACACTCTCGGTGATCCGGTAGAGGGTTTCCTCATCGACCGCGTAGAGATGGCCGCTGGCGGTCAGCAGATAGAAGCCGAGGAAGGTCAGGAAGATGGCCCAGGTGCGGGTAGCGACCCCGAAACGCCCGGTGGGAATTGTCGCGGGGGGCGCAGGGACGGGCGCGGAAGGTGCCGCGTATACGACCATCAGGGGCATCCTGTCGGCTGGTGGTACGCATTCATTCCTTCATCCCTATCGGCCCGACTGCCTCGCTCTGCCGCGCCACAACTG
>DATCMP010000675.1:0-1557 GCA_036563365.1 Thermomicrobiales bacterium | reverse complement strand
CCCTGACCTTCCCGGTCACCAAGGATCGCACCGTCGTCGCCACCTTCGCCAAGCGCGCCACCTTCGCGGATGTGCTCAATGGTGACGGCAATTACGAGGCGATCACGCAGTTGGCGACGCGCGGGATCATCAACCCCGCCGGGGTCAACGGCAGCGGTCGGTTCGAGCCGAATCGCGGGATCGTGCGTGCCGAGTCGGCGGGGCTGATCGCGCGGGCCTTCGGTTGGAACACCGAGCAGCGCGACAACCCGTTCCCGGATCGCTGCGATCCGCAGGGGCAGAATTGCATCGACGCCGAGTTGTGGAACAACGTCGCCGCCCTCGCCTTCCACAATGTCGCCTTCGGGTATCCGGGCGCGCCGACTTGCGAAGGTGCCGGCACGACCCCGCCCTGCTACCTCCCGCGCAACCCGGTGCTGAGCGCGCAGGTGATCAGTTTCATCACCCGGGCGTTTAATGAGCAGGGTGGCTGGCAGAAGCCCGCGACCGACACGCCGGGCCTCTACCCGAACGTGCCGGAGGAATCGGGCCACCGGCTTGATCTG
The DNA here is from genome assembly GCA_036563365.1 of Thermomicrobiales bacterium. Taxonomy (GTDB): domain Bacteria; phylum Chloroflexota; class Chloroflexia; order Thermomicrobiales; family CADCWN01; genus CADCWN01. The sequence goes on along the minus strand of DATCMP010000675.1, from coordinate 1,012 downwards.
GTCGCCTACGTCGCGAATGCCGGGGCGGTGCCGGGCCAGCCGACCACCGGCCCCTTCACCGGCTACGACCAGCCCGCCACCCGGCGCTTCTCGGCCGCGGCGCTCTGGCAGGCGATGAACGCCTACTACAGCGTCAATCGCCTCCCGTAACGTCGTCGGACGGCGACTTCCGTCGGCTATGCTCACGCCCCGCAGGAGGCCATAATGGCCCCTGCGGGGCATCTTCTTGCCCTCGAATCCCCATCCTGCACCCGGATCGCGCCGCGCCTTGGAAGGTCCACCGCCAGCGTGCGATACTCGCCGCGCGATGCAATGAACCGCGTTTGCCCTGCTCCGTGCCGGATCACGAAAGGACACGCGATGTATGAGGCAATGACCGCGCCCCAGGAAGCCGCCGTGACGCGCGCGCGCAACGATCGGCGCGAGATTTTTGGCTGGACGATGTACGACTGGGCCAACTCGGTCTTCAGCACCACCGTGGCGGGGGTGTTGCTGGGGCCGTATGTCACCTCGCTGGCGCAGGGGGCGGTGGGGGAGAACGGGCCGGTTTGGCAGCTTGGTTCGCAGACGCTGATCACCGCGAAGTCGCTCTGGCCCTACACCGTCTCGCTGTCGGTCTTCTTGCAGGTCTTCCTCCTGCCGTTTCTGGGCGCGGTCGCCGATTACACCGCCCTGAAGAAGCGGTTGATGATCATCTTCACCTACGTCGCGGTCGCCGCGGTCTGCCTCCTTTTCTTCGTGGTGCCGGGGACGTATCTGCTCGGGTCGCTCCTCTTCATCATCGCCAATGTCAGCTTCGGCGGCGCGATCGTGATGTACAACGCCTATCTGCCGGAGATCGCCAGCGAGGATCGCCGTGACGCGGTCTCCAGTCGCGGCTTCGCGCTCGGCTATCTCGGCGGCGGTGTGCTGCTCGCCGCGAACCTGGCGCTGGTCCTCGTCAAGCCGTTCGGGCTGGCGACCGACCTGGCGGTGCGCCTCTCGCTCTTGTCGGCGGGGCTCTGGTGGGGGA
>DATCMP010000674.1:0-1678 GCA_036563365.1 Thermomicrobiales bacterium | reverse complement strand
CCCCCCACCCCCGACTCGCTATTACCGCGAGTACGGGTCGGCGGCGTCGCGCAGGCCGTCGCCGAGGAAGTTGAAGGCCAGCACCGCGATCACCACGACCACGCCGGGCAAGAGCAGCCAGGGCGAGATCGCCACCGTCTGCACGTTCTGCGCCTCTTGCAGCAGGACGCCCCAGCTGATCACCGGCGGGCGCAGGCCGAGCCCGAGGAAACTCAGCGCCGTCTCGAAGAGGATGATCTGCGGGATGTTCAAGGTCAGGGTGGCGATGATGTGGCTGAGGAACGAGGGGACCATGTGGCGGAAGATGATCCGCCCCTCGCTCGCCCCCGCGAACCGCGCCGCCATCACGAAATCTTCCTCGCGCAGCGACAGGAACCGCCCGCGCACCACGCGGGCCAACCCCGTCCAACTCAGCAGCGAGAGGATCAGCGTGATGATGAAGAAGATCCTGATCGATGACCAGCCCCCCGGCAGCGCCGCCGCGATCGCCAGCCAGATCGGGATCTGCGGCAACGAGCGGATGAACTCGATCACGCGCTGCACGGCGTTATCGACCGCGCCGCCGTAGTAACCGGAGATACCGCCGAGGGCGATCCCGAAGATGAGGCTGGCGATCACGCTGATCAGGCCGATCGAGAGCGAGATGCGCGTACCGTAGATGATCCGCGAGAGCATGTCACGCCCGAGCCGGTCCGAGCCGAGCAGGAAGAGCGGGGCCTGCGCTGTCGCCGCCTCCGGCCCCAGGCCGAAGAGGTGCCGTTCGAGCGGGATGACCCCCCACATCTTGTACGGCTGGCCCTTCGGGAAGAGGTACAGCGGATACCACTTCGTCTTATCGGCCGTATACGAGACGCGCAATGTCTCCTGGTTCCGCGTGCTGGCGAGCCCGTAAACGCCCGGTCGCAGGCTGAAGTTGCCGTTCTGATCGGTGAAGCTGAGACCCTGCGGCGCGAGATACTTGTAGCGCTCCGCCACCGCCTCCGGGTCGTTGGGGGCCAGGAACTCCGCGCCGATCGCCACGACATAGAGCAGGCCCAGGATCCAGAGGCTGATCACCGCCAGCTTGTGCTTGCGGAACTTCCAGCGCATCAGTTGCCACTGGGAGGCGATCGCGCGCTTCGATTCCGACGCCACCGGCTCCAACGGATCCTGCGGCAGATCGAGCGCGTCATTCTTCGGCGGGTACGGCCCGACATCGATCGGGCGCTCAGGCATCTCCGCCTGACCGGGGATCGCCGTGGCCTTCAATTCTCGTCCCTGGCTGCTCATAGTTCCTCCGGGGTGGAGTCGTGAGTCGTGGGTCGTGAGTCGTGAGAGGGTTCGCTGACAGCGATTGCCTTTCTCTACGCACCACCTTCACTCACAACTCACGACCCACGACTCACGACTCGTTACGCGTAGCGAATCCGCGGATCGATCCAGGCCAGGACGAGGTCGGAGATCAGCACGCCGATGATCGTCAGCGCGGCGATGATCAGGATGAAGGCCCCGGCGAGATACATGTCCTGCGACTGGAGCGCCCGCAACAGCAACGGGCCGTGCATCGGCAGGCTGAGGACGACGCCGACGATCGTCGCGCCGTTGATCAGGCCCGGCAACGCGAACCCGGCGGTGCTAACGAACGGATTCAGTGCCACCCGCACCGGGTACTCCCAGATCAGCTGATTCTCGCTGAGGC
>DATCMP010000665.1:0-3043 GCA_036563365.1 Thermomicrobiales bacterium | reverse complement strand
CGCGGCGACCGGCTTCTATCAGGTCACGCCCGGGGGCTCGGCGAGGGGGCGACAGATCAGGCTCAGGGCACGAGGCCAGTGGGGTGTCGGGTCAGCCCGCCTCGCCGCGCTTGCCGCCATTGTGACAGAGAGTGGGGTGTGCAGGTCTACCACTTCGATCGGCACGAGCCGGACCACTTCGCGCGGGCCGAGCCGCAACGCCACCCGGCGCTGTATGCCGCGCACCCCGCTCGGCTCGACGCAGAGGCGCGCTGGCTCGGCTCGGCACCGGAAGAGATGGCGCGCCGCGCCATCGCGAGTTGGACCGAGCGCGCGTCAATGGCGTGCGACGATTTCATGGCCCTACCGACGCGGTCGCCTGTGCTCGCCGAAGGGCCGGGCTTTTTCCCGGCGACGATCGCACCGTTGCTCGCCGATCCCCGGCAGGCTGTCTGGTTGCTACCAACGGAGGAATTTAAGCGCGCGTCGGTAGCCCGCCGCGCGAAGCTCGCAGGGGTGCCGGTCAGCGATCTGGCCCGCGCCCGCGAGAATCTGATCGTGCGGGATCTGCTGCTGGGGCAACAGATCGCGGCACTGTGCAAGTTCTTCGGGTTGACGCTCTTCCACGTCGATGGCTCGGCAAGTCTCGCCACGATGGTCGAGCGCGTGGCGGCACATTTTGCACCGTGCCTTGACCGACTGTCCGTTTGATCGCCATAGATGATCGCCATAGATGAAAGGGACGTGGCGCGATCGGGGATAATGCCGGTGATCCCCGCTGTCCAAACGATCAGCAGATGGGATCGTTCGACGGAGACGCTTGCCCTTCGATCGTCGATAGCCTGAATCGTTCCAGCGCCTGATTCCGGGTGTGGGCCGCGGCTGTATTCTCGAGGCTAGGGCGAGTGGTGCCGACTGTTTTGCGCTCGCCCCTGTTCGCATCTGCCGCTGGCCCCGACCCGGTTCGGCGGCGATCAGGGAAGGATCGCGTCATGGTCAGCCGCCCCGCTACGTCACCGTTGGCACCCGTTACGCCGAGATTTTCATTGGCCGGGCTCGTCGCCCGCTATCCGCTGCGCGCGTATGTTCTCCTCGCGTTTGCCGGGACGTGGTCGCTGCTCGCGCCGCTGGCGTTGGGGCGGGGAGAACATGGATTGGGCCTCCTCCCGCTCGCGATCCCTGAAGGTGCCGATTTCCTGCTCGCGCAGCTATCGGCCTACACCGGGCCGCTGCTGGCCGCCGTGCTCGTCACCGCCGCCGCAGAGGGACGCCCCGGATTGCGACAACTCCGTAGCCGGGTTGCGCGCTGGCGTGTCGGTGCCGGGTGGTATCTCGTCGCCCTCCTGGCTCCGCTGGTGATCTGGTTTTCCGCGTATGGCGCGGCACTTGCCGGGCAGCCACTCGTCGCCCTCGCCGCGAAGCCAAGCCTCTTGCTTACCACGTTCCTGCCATTCGTGCTGATCGGGCTGCTGCTGCCCTCACTCGGCGAGGAGCCTGGCTGGCGGGGCTTCGCGCTGCCGCGCTTGCAGGCGCGATTCGGCCCGGTGGTAGGCACGCTGATTCTCGGTACCATCCACGCGGGCTGGCATTTGCCGATGTTCTTCACGCCGAACCTCGGGCCATTCACCGCCGCGACGTTCGTCAGTTTTGTCCTGACCGCTGTCGCGGCGACCTTCCTTTACACCTGGATCGTCAATCGCACCGCGGGAAGTGTCCTGCTGGCGATCGTCCTCCACGCCTCGGGCAATGCGACCAGCGGCTTGCTCAATCGCCTCGTCCCGACAGAACTGCCGCTGAGCGGCTGGCTGCGGACCCTGGATGAGGGCGGCTGGCTCGCCGCGCTCGCCTTCGGCGCGGTGGCGCTGGCGCTGGTCGTCGCCACGCGCGGTCGGCTCGGCTATCGCCCGCCCGTGAACAACTGAACGGCCCGGGCAAGGCTACCCGGGCCGTTCCTCGATGCGTCTCGTTTGCCGCACCGCTTCGGATACCGCGCTAGTCGGCGCGTTCGCTTGTCGCCGGGATGGGGCGTGGCGGCGCGCCCGCCGGTGTCGCCAGAGCGGTTTCGGCCTCGGCGTTCGCTTCCGCCACCCGCTCGGTCTCGGCGGCGCTGGGGCTGCTGATGACCCGCTGATTGTCGGGATCGAGCTTCCGCGTGACGAAGAAGGTGAGGCACGCGAAGCCGCAGGCGATCATGAACGGGATCTGATAACCGACGAAGTTGAGGATGAATCCCGCCGTGATCGGCACGACGATCGCCGCCGCGTGCTGCATCGTCGTGCCCATCGCGAAGCTCGGCGCGAGGTCCGAGGGGACGGCGATCTTCCGCAGGTAGGTCGCGCTGGCGATCGGCGAGAGCGGGGTGATGAAGGTGTACAGGATGTAGCAGCCACAGGCGACGATGACATTGTTGGTGAAGGCATACCCCGCCAGCGCCAGCACATAGGCGACGTTGACCCCGGCCAGCAAGCGACGCTCGCCGTACTGGTCGATCAGCTTGCCGATATACGCCCCCGAGAGCATCGACGCGAACGTGACCGCGATCAGCAGCGCCGAGACTTGCGCCACCGAGAGCTTAAAGGCGTGGACGAGCACCCAGAGCCCGAACGAGAAGAAAACCTGCTGACGACCGCCGTCGAGGATACTCAGCCAGTAGTAGTAGCGGTATTCGCGGCGGAGGACGATCCGGGGCCGATCGGCCGCCTGGGCGCGCTCTTCGCCGTCATGGAGGTGCGGGAAGCGGGCGATCGCCAGCGCGCCGAGCAGGGCGACCACCCCGAGGATGACGAACGTGGGCCGGAAGGTGAGCCAGTTGAAGTGGAAGGTGATCAGGATGAAGACCAGGGCGATCAGCGAACCGCCCTGGTTCAGCGCGGAGAGCCGCCCGAGGGTCGCGCCGCTCTTGTCTTTCGTCGTCAGGCTCATCCCCAGCGCGTATTGCGTCTGCAGGACCGTGTGGTACCCCATGCTGGAAAGGATGACCCAGGGGGCGACCGTCCAGAAACTATTGGAGACGCCGAAGAGGGCATAGCTGATCGCGAGGAGCATCAACGCCCCGGCGGTCACC
>DATCMP010000664.1:0-6294 GCA_036563365.1 Thermomicrobiales bacterium | reverse complement strand
TCCTCGCCGAGCAGCGCGATCAGTTCGTCGTAGGTCCAGACGTAATATTTGCCCTCTTCGCCCTCGGTGTCGGCGTCGAGGGTCGAGAAGAAGCCGCCGTTGCCGTCGGTCATCTCGCGCGTCGCCCAGTCCAGCGTCTCGACCGCGATCCGCCGGTAGAGATCCTTGCCGGTCAGCTGATAGGCGTGGAGGTAGACCGGGACGAGGATGGCATTGTCATAAAGCATCTTCTCGAAGTGCGGCACCAGCCAGCGCTCATCGACCGAATAACGGTGGAAACCGCCGCCGAGTTGGTCGTACATCCCGCCGCGCGCCATCTTCTCCAGGGTCAGCTCGGCCATCGCCAGCGCTCCCCGGTCGCCGGTGCGGCGGTATTGCCGGAGGAGGAAATCGAGCGTCATCCCCTGCGGGAACTTGGGGGCCGAGCCGAAGCCGCCGTGCGTGCGATCGAAGGTGCCGGCGAGTCGGCTCGTCGCCTCATCGAGGATGGCGGGGGTCAGCGCGCCCTCGCCGCCCGCCGCGCCGCCGAACTGGAAGCCGACCCGCAGGCGCTCGCGCAGTTGGACGGCGTTGTGCGCCACATCCTCGCGGCGGTTTTGGTAGGCATCGGCGACGCTGCGGAGGACATCGGCGAAGGCGGGGAGGCCGTGGCGCGCGGTCGGCGGGAAGTAGGTGCCACCGTAGAACGGGACGCCCTCCGGCGTGAGGAAAACGGTCATCGGCCAGCCGCCATGCCCGGTGAGGGCCTGCACCGCCTCCATGTAGATCGTGTCGAGGTCGGGCCGCTCCTCGCGATCGACCTTGATGCTGACGAAGCGATCGTTCATCAGCGCGGCGGTCGCCTCATCCTCGAACGACTCGTGCTCCATGACGTGGCACCAGTGGCACGCCGCGTACCCTATGCTGAGCAGGATCGGGCGGTCGGCATCACGCGCGTGTGCCAGGGCTTCCTCGCCCCAGGGATACCAGTCCACCGGATTGTCTTTGTGTTGCAGCAGGTAGGGGCTGGTTTCGTTTGCCAGGCGGTTTGTCACCGATCTTCCTCCGTGGGCGTGCGGGAGCGTGTGCTGGGGATGTGGGGCGGGTTGCTCGACGCTCGCATAGTCGCGTTGCGCGACGTGGTCTGGCGCACACCGGGCCTGGGCGACACCCGGCGACGCGACGATGTACGGGGAAAGTGTACCCGATGAATGGGTGGGCGGATGGGGCGAGGCGGCAAGATCACGCTGCGGCGCTGTGCGGAAGCCGTGGTAGCGCGGTGCGAGCAGGCGTAGTCGTCCCTGTGGATTGCGTGGCTTGATCGGGGTATTTCCTCCGGTTTGACGCTGCTCTGTCCACGCCGTCAAGCCGTATGCAACTGCGCTTTTCGCGGTGACAACGGCGTGAACACGCACGACGAGGGGCGTGACGGGTTGCCTTTCGCGCACGTTGTTCCCGATAGCTGCTGTAGTTCATCGCCTGGAGGTACACGATGCGCCAATCATCCTGGTTCGCTCTGCTGCTCATCGGCCTGGTCACGCTCACCGCCTGCGGCGCGCCGACCGCCGTTTCTTCGGGCGCGCTGGCCCCGCGCCCCACCGCCACCCCGATTAAAGGTGCCGCCACCCCCGCTCGCGCCGAGAGCGCATCCGGGCAGAGTTTCGTCGGCCGCCTTGATAATTCGGATGCCCTCGTCGCGCTGGTCATGTCCGAGGGGAAAGTGCTGGCCTATGTCTGCGATGGCAAGCAGCTGGCGGCGTGGTTCAGCGGCACGATGACCACGAGCGGCGTCGATCTCCGCGCCGCGGACGGCACCCGGATGACCGCCGCCGTCCGTACCGCCCCCGATGGTTCGATTGCCGTCGCGCCGGGCGGGATGATCCGCACGCCGGATGGGCAGGAACGGGCCTTCGCCACCGCCAACACGAATACGCTCGACAAGGTCGCGGGCCTGTACCAATCGCAGAGCACGGTCGGGGACCGCGAACTCACGATGGGGGTGATCGCGCTCAGCCGCAACGAGGTGCGCGGTGTCCTCTGGGCCAACGAAACGCCGCAACCGATCGGCGCGCCGCAGTTCGCGACCGACCGCCTGACCGCCCCGGTGCCGGGCGTCGGCACCTTCACCGCCGCCCGCGTCACCAGCGTGCCGTAGGTCGAGAGTGTTCGGGCGAGCCGAGCGTGAGGGGCGATGGGGACGCTATTCCAGCGTCCCCATCGCGTTTGTGGCGGTAGCTGCGCCGCGATCTCCCTGTAGCGTGATCGGTCTGTGGTAGCGGCTCTCGCCGCGTATGTCCACGCCCCTGCCGATGGGCAACCGGATACCCGAATAGGCGCGCGCTGCGTCTTGCCGCTACCGCCCTCGTAGCGCTTATGGGCCAATGGTGTTGGCGCTGACCGACACACGATACGCCACGAGCGCGCCGTCGGCGTGTCGTCGCGATACGGCGACATCCGGCAAGGATTCGGCAAGGATTTCGTAAGAAGTCGTTGTTACACTATTGAGGGCAGCATCCCCTCGTTGGCGACATCTCCCGACACCTGACGTAGCGTGAAAGGACCACTAGATGCCGCACGCAACCGCTCCCCGCCTGACCCGTCGCGCCCTCGTACGCCTCGGCGGCGGCCTGACCGGCCTGGCTGGCCTCGGTTTCCTGGCCGCCTGTGGCACGACGCCGACGCCGCAGTCCGTTGGCGTCGCTCCCGCCGCAACACCCCTCCCGCCGACCGCGACTACCGCGATTCAGGCCACGGCACCGCCGAGCCCGACCATCGTTATGGTGCCCACCGCGCAGACAGCTTCGGCCGTGCCAGGCGCTACAACGATGGCGGCCCCTCCTTCGCCGACGCTCCCCACCGCACCGACTATCGCGTCACCGTCCGTGACCGCGACGATGACGCCGCCACCCTTCAACGGTATCCCGCAGGGGCGCACCGCAGACGGCTTCCCGTTCCTCGGTAACCCGGACGCGGCGGTGACATTGATCGATTATTCGGACTTCCTTTGACCAACATGCCGCCGTTACGTGTTAACGGTTGAACCCCAGGTTATCGAACGATACGTGCGTACCGGCAAGGCTAAGCTCGTCTTCCGGGATGTCCTCAATCACGGCGAGCGGAGTGAGCGTACCTCCGAGGCAGCGGCGAGCGCCGGGCGGCAAGGGCAGTTCTGGGCGCTGCATGCCATCCTCTTCGCAGAGCAACCGACTGTCGAGCAGACCCCGATCGCCCAGCTCGTGCCGCTGTTGCGACGTTACGCCGCGACGTTGCCGGACCTCGATCAGGAGAGCTTCGCGCGCAGTATGGATGAGCGCGCCACCTTCGCCGCGATCAAGGCGGCCGATGCTGAGCAACGCAAGCGCGGCATCACCTCGCAGCCGATCTTCGAGATCGGGACGCGGCGGCTCCTCGGCCTACAGTCGGTTGAGGTGATCGGACGGGCGATCGATGAAGCGGCGAAACAGTAGGCTTCCCGACGGCGGGCAAGCCGGGCAAGCCTATACCGTGCCCAGGAGGTAGCCTGCATGCGCCAGCCGGAACCGGTCAGATCTTTATCCTCTTCGCCGCTGCGGCTCGCGGGGGTGTTGCTCGCCGGGTTGGTCTTTACCCTAGCGGTGGCGGTGGTCCTGGGCGGTGGTGGGGCTGGCTCGGGCGCTGTGGTCAGCGGCGGCAGCCTCCTCGCCCTCCTCCCTGCCGCCTTCCTGGCGGGGCTATTAAGCTTCATCGCGCCCTGCACCCTGCCGCTCCTCCCGGCCTATTTCGCCTATACCTTCCAGTCGCGCACGCACAATGTGACGCTGATGACGGTCGCCTTCTTCTGGGGATTGGCGACGACCCTGACCCTCCTCGGGGCGACCACGACCGCGCTCAGCCGCTTGCTGAACGTCTACGCCCGCCAGCTAGCCCTCGTCGGCGGTCTGCTGGTGATCGTCTTCGGGGTGCTGAGTCTGCTGGGTCTGGGCTTCAGCGGTATGCGGCTCGCGGGCCGACCGGCCGCGACACTCGTTGGCTCATACCTCTACGGCGCGACCTTCGCGCTCGGTTGGTCTACCTGTATCGGGCCGATCCTCGGCGCGATCCTCACGCTCCTCGCGGCGCAGGGGAGCAGCATCGCCCAGGGCGCGTTGCTGGCGTTCGTCTACGCGCTTGGGCTGGGGGCACCGCTGATCGTCGTCGCCAGTTTCTTCGATCGTCTCGGCACCGGTAGCCGTTTCTGGCGGCTGCTGAAGGGGCGCGGCTGGGCGGTGTCGGTCGGTCGCGCCACCCTCCACCTCCACAGCACCGGTATCGCTAGCGGGCTGCTGCTGATCGGGATGGGGGCGCTGCTCGCCAGCGGGCGGATGGCCGAGTTGACACAACTCGCTGCCGGGAGCGACCTGTCCCGCTGGATCATCGAGTCGGAGGAACATCTGCGTGGCTGGTTTGGGTTGCCATAGCGCCGTCCGCTTCCACACCAAGCAGCCCTTTCAAGTTTCCCCCACGCTGTCGTGGCGAACGGTCCAGGCCGGTGGATTGATGCCGAGCGCCGATGCGTCATCCGATCACGCGGGTCGTTGCGAAGCCAACAGCGATCAACATCGCCCCACACCAGCGAAGATTGCGGCTTTGTCACAGCGTCTTCATCGTTTAGCCACAATTGGGCGCTATCCTCGGGGTGGGATCTCCCCCTACAGCCTTCTTCGACACTCCCCTTTCCCCCTCTCCTGACACGCGGTGGGTGCTGGCGGCGCCCACCGCGTACCTCTTTTTTGGCCGGTCACAATTCCGACACAGATCCGTGACGGGATTCCTATACCACTGCCAAATCACCGTCACCGCGCGGGCGCATACTGCGCTCATTGGGTGCTGGTGACGTGGTTTGGAGCGATGGAGGGGGCAGGATGCAGCTGTACACGATTGGCGGGGTGCCGCACGGGGCGCAGGGATCGACCATGCGGGACACGCTGAAGGGGCTGGCCCTCTCCGCGTTCATCTCCCTGGTCCTTTCGCTGAGCGCCGGGATCATCGTCGTCGGCGTCCTCTTCGCGGCGAGCGGCGTGGCGGTCGCTGGGGCAGGGGTGGCCTATGGGAGTTGTCAGCAAGTCGAGTCCAACCTCGCCGCCGCTCTCGACCTCGACGTGGCAACGTTGCGCGCGACCGATCCGGCAACACTCACGGCGCGGCTCACCGAGCGTCAGGCACACGGTCTGCTGACGGCGCGGGAGGCGACGCGCGCCGAGGGCTGGGCGACGACCTACGCCGACTGTCGGCTGGTGCTCGGACGCGCCACGGCTGATGGAAGTAACAGGTAGCGGCGACAATCGAAGCATCGCGTCATGCGAGCAAATTTCGGGCCAATTCTATTGCCGCAGGCGGTGGCGGATCACCAAAGCTGAGCGCCCATAGCGCGTCAAGTAATAGTTCGGTAATCGTTTCTTCCTCGCCATCAGCGAAAGACCAAAACGTGCAACCTTCGAGTATGAAGGCCCAGCGCCGCTGCTCTTCGGCGGTAGACCACAGTTTGGTAAGCCCCATCGCCAGATCGGCAGGGGTGATCACGGTATCCAGTTCTGCTAGCATCTCGCCCTGCCAGGAATAATACCCCCTGGCATCGAGGGTTAGGCCCGTGCCGATACCAACCAAGCCCAAATCTTCCAAGGGCCGGACACCCTGGATCACCTGAAGGATGATTTCATCAGGCTTCACGTTCCTTGCCCCAGAACAGTGTCCTCTCTCCTCGCTATCGACGCGCTCATCTGCGATGAATCTAGCTAGTGTTCGCTCGTCGCCGCGTAGTAGCGACGGAGGTCCGCGAGGTGGTGCAGGTCGTGGCCCGCGACGATGTAGGCGAGGGCACGGACACTGATCGGTTCGCCGTCCGCGCTACCACGTCGGCCCCAGGCTGCGTCGTCGAGTCCGCGGAGGAGGGCGAGGGTTGCCTGGCGCACCGCCACATATTCCGCTGCCACGTCTTCTAGCGCCCGACCCGCGAAGTTCGCCGCCGCGACGTAGGCGGCGAAGTCGCTCACCCCTTCGAGCGGCGTCGGGTCGGCGCGGGCGATCCGCAGGGCGCGATAGGTCAGGACGCGCTCGGTGTCGGCGAGGTGGCCGACGATCTCGATCGCGTTCCACTCGTCCCGTGCGGGGCGGTACTGCGCCTGCGTGGGCGAACAGCGCGCCATCAGCGTCGCCACGTCCTGCGCCTGCCGCGCCAGGATCGTCAGCAGATCACCATCCGGCACCAGCGCGATATAGCGGGCGTAATAGGTGTTCGACTCGTCAGGGGTGGGACGGGTGGTCATGGGGTGCCTCCGGGGGACGAGTCGTGGGGGGGGG
>DATCMP010000649.1:0-15060 GCA_036563365.1 Thermomicrobiales bacterium | reverse complement strand
GGTGACGAGGAGGATGTCGGCGGCGACCTGCGCCGGGTCGGTGGGCTGGCGCGGGGCGCGGGCGTAGTAAGTCGCCCAGCCGGTCGGGGTCGTGGTGGCGACGAGCGGCGTGCAGCGCAGGCCGTCGCCGCACGCGGGGGCGGGGAGCGGGGTCGCGGCGGACCAGCCCGCGCCCGGTTCGTAGGTCGTGAGGGTGGTCACGCTTCCGGTGGCGTCAAACTGCGCGGCGACGAGCCCCAGGCGGTCGCCCTGCCAGCCGAAGCCGTAGGGGGTCCCGTCGAGCGGGGCCGGGGGCAATACCTCCACGCTCTTGTCGTCGTGCAGGCGGGCGACGACACCGCTCTCATCCTCGAAGACGGCTAGCGTCCCCGCCGGGTCGGTGGCGACCGCCGTGAACCAGTCGGGGGCGGCGAAGGCTTTGGGGAGTGCCCAGCGGGCGGTGGCGGTCCGGTTCGCCGGGTCGAAGGCGACGATGTAGACCTCCCGCCCCTCGCGGTCGCAGGCGCGGTAGACCAGGTCTGCGCGCTGGAAGGCGTTGAGGCGGCACGCGAAGGTGCGCCCGCCCACGACGGTCTGCCCATCGGCGAGGGTGATGGTGCTGTTCTGCCAGCGCGAGGGCTGCATCAGCGCGACCGCGCCGAGTCGGCCCCAGGCCACCAGCCAGACGATCGTCGCCAGCGCCACCGCGAGGCGCGCGAAGAAGGTGCCGCGAGTCATCACCCCTGCCCCTCGCCGATCGGCTTACCCGACGTACCCCGATCGGCGTGTCGCCGAATCTGTCGCACGAGAGTACGTCGCGGGGCGGGGTGGTGTTTCGGTGGGGTGGGGTATGGTGAGCGGGCTAACCGGGATTAAAATCCCGGCTAAGGGCCTGCGGCCACGAGACCCGCCTCCGCGGGTCGGGCTCGTTGTAACGGCGATATAGTTCCCCAAAAGCCATTACGCCAATAGCAAGCCCGACCCGCGGAGGCGGGTCTCGTGGCCGCAGGCCCTTAGCGCCGATTTCAATCGGCGGCTCTCCCTCAGTCCCGCAGGGCGTTGGGCGCGGTCTGCTCATTGCGCGCGTGGAAGGTGGCGATGATCTGCGCGGCCTCGGCGGGGTCGTCGGTCTGGATGAGGAGGTCGAGGTCGCCGGGGCTGATCTTGCCCTCATCGAGCATCGGGCCGCGCAGCCAGTCGAAGAGCCCCCGCCAGTAGGCGGTGCCGAAGAGGATCAGCGGGAAGTTGTGGACCTTGCCGGTCTGGATGAGAGTGACGGCCTCGAAGAGCTCATCGAGGGTGCCGAAGCCGCCGGGGAAGATGATGAACCCTTCGGCATACTTCATGAACATCGTCTTGCGGACGAAGAAGTAGCGGAAGTTGATCGAGAGATCGACGTAGGGGTTGGTCCCCTGCTCGTGCGGCAGTTCGATGTTGCAGCCGACCGAGCGCCCGCCGCCCTCGCGCGCGCCGCGATTGGCGGCCTCCATGATGCCGGGTCCGCCGCCGGTGATCACCGCGAACCCCTGCTCGGCCAGCAGCCGCCCGAGCGTGACCGCCTGGGCATAGTACGGGTCGCTCTCGGGGGTGCGCGCGGAGCCGAAGATGGTGACGGCGGGGCTGACGTGGGCGAGCGCGTCGAAGCCCGCGACGAATTCGCCCTGGATGCGGAGGACGCGCCACGGGTCGGTGTGCGTGAAATCGACCGCTAACGGGCCGAGTTGCTGCCGCTGGGCGGTCGGCGAGGTGAGGAGTTGTTCGTCCTCGGTGCGCCGCCCGACACGCGCGGCGAAGTTGAGCGACGGGTTCGGCTGGAACTGCTTGACGCGGTCCTCGCCGCGATGCGAGATCGGTTCGCCGCTGCGCTGGTGGTCGCCATCGCGGGATGGTTGCTGCTGGTCGTCCATCGTTGCTCTCAATCGCTGCCACTCACCCCGCCCCACACGGGCGGGACCAACCTTCCCCAGCAAGGATCGTACCGGGGGATCGGCGGGGGCGCAACTGGAATGACGAGTGACGAACATTGTGCGGTTCATCCGTATGGCGAATGACGAATCGGGGACGGAACGGGAGACGCGGAGACGTAGAGGGGAAGCGTGGCGCATAGTGGGGGCCACGTTCATGCGGGCGATTTGTGGTGGCGGCGCGGCGGAGTAGGTGAGTCGGAGGGATTCAGCGCGATAACGCAAGCAATCAGCGGGACTCCGTATTACCAACCGCGATCGCGGTACGGCTTCGGATCGGGCAGCGCTTTGCCATCTTCGCGCGCCACCATCACCCAGGAGGCGATCGCCTCCTGGGCGTTCGCAACTGCCTCGGCGTAGGTCTCGCCGTGTGTGCGGCAACCGGTCAATTCCGGTACCGTGACCACATAGATCGCATCGCGCGGATCCCACTCGATTACCAGCGAATAGTGCAACGCCTCAAGCGCCTCAAGGGAAACTGGGCTTGCATCCGTGGCACGTTCCTCGATGACCATCATCTCCCCTCTTCCTGCTGCTGTTTCTCGAATGCTTCGAGCGCGGCGCGTACCCGCTTCAGATCGGCCTCGTTATAGTGCTTGCAGTCATCGCCATCTTTCCCAGCGATGCCAATGATGAGCGATGGGTAATTCGGGTGGAGCCAGTTGGTGTGATCGCCCTTGCCCCCACGATTGACGAACCCGAGTGCTTTGAGATCCGCCTTGATCTGCCGAATCTTCCGTGGCATCGTCGTCTATCCCTCCAGCAGGGAGAACTGGCCTCCCCCGGAAGAAGGATACGCCATGGGCATGTCGTTCCCGGGTGCGATACTTCAATGAGTTTAACAATCCCCGATCTTGGTGGCGATGCCGTAGATCGCCGCTCGCGAGACCCAGCCGTTGGTGCCGCCACGATTGTTCCCGATGAGATATTGGGCGCGCCGCACGGCTTTGATGAGGTGGAGGTACTGGCGACCGCGCACCTTGCAGAGGACGATGTCGTCCGGTTGTAGCACGCGCTCGCCGAGCGGTTCGACATGCACCGTGTCGCCATCCTCGACTTTGCCGCTCATGGAGTGGTCGCGCGGGTGGATAACCACGGCTTCTCCCGCTTGCAGTTGTGCGATGGCGTGTGATGCCCAGCCCATCTGATTGTATCCCTCTTCTCCGTAGTGGCTACGTTCTTGGTTATGCTGCGTGTGTGGTCTCCGGAGATAAGTGACGCGATGTGATGGAGTCGCTGCCATGCCGCCCTGCCTGCCCAATGGTACACTGCGGCCCACGAGTGTGTGGCGGCGATAGTGGGGTGGGGAGGGGCGATGGGCGGGACGGGTGTGGGCGAGGCGGGACAGGCGGGGGAGGCGCTGGCGACGCCGCTGGTGCTGGCGCTGGATGTAGGGACTTCCTCGACGCGGGCGATGATCTTCGACGCGCAGGGGCTCGCGGTGCCGGGGCTGCTCGCGCAGACGCCGGTGGCGCTGACGCTGACGCCGGATGGTGGCGTGGAGGGCGACGCCGAGGCGCTGTTCGGCGTGGCGGTCGGGGTGATCGACGAGATCCTGCGCGAGGCGGGGGCGCTAGCGCACGAGATCAAGGCGGTCGGGGTCTCCTGCTTCTGGCACAGCCTGATGGCGGTGGGGCCGGACGGTCGCGCGCTGACGCCGGTCTACTCCTGGGCCGATGACCGTAGCGCCGCCGCCGTGGACACCCTGCGCGGCGAGCTCGATGAGGGGGCGATCCACGACCGCACCGGCTGCGTCATCCACACCAGCTACTGGCCCGCGAAGCTGCGCTGGCTGGCGGGGGCGCGGCCCGATCTCTTCCGGGGGGTGACCCGCTGGCTCGGTTACGGCGAATATCTGCTGTCGCGCCTGACGGGGAGCGCCGCGTGCAGCGTGGCGATGGCCTCGGGGACGGGGCTGCTCGACCAGCATCGGGCCGATTGGGATGCGCCGCTCCTGGCGCACCTGGGGCTGGACCGCGACGCGTTGCCGACCCTCTGCGACCGCGACGATGCGCTGCCGCCGCTCCGCGCGGAGTGGGCGACCCGCTGGCCCGCGCTGGCGGGGGCGCGGTGGTTCCCGAGTGTCGGCGATGGGGCGTGCAACAACGTCGGTAGCGGCTGCGTGACGCCGGGGCGGATGGCGCTGAGTGTCGGCACGTCGGGGGTGATGCGCGTGATCGTCCATCAGTCCGATGTGACGATCCCGCCGAAGCTCTGGTGTTATCGGCTCGACCGCGAGCGGTTCATCCTCGGCGGCGCGCTGAGTAATGGTGGCGTGGTCGCCGACTGGCTGCGCGGGTCGCTGCAACTGCCGGACGACGCGGCGGCGCGTGTGGCGACCTTGAAGCCCGACGGGCATGGGCTGACGATGCTGCCGTTCTGGGCGGGGCAGCGCACGCCGGACTGGAACCCACGCGCCACCGCGACGATCGCGGGGCTGACGCTGGAGACGGAGCCGCTGGCGATCTTGCGGGCGGGCCTGGAGGCGGTCGGGCAGCGGTTCGCGCTGGTCCACGAGCTGCTGCGCCCGCTCGCCACCGACCCCTACGAGATCGTGATCAGCGGCGGGGCGCTGGGGCATTGGCCGGTCTGGCCGCAGATCATCGCCGACTCGCTCGGCCACCCGCTGGTCGCCTCGGCGGAGCCGGAGGCGTCGGCGCGCGGGGCGGCGATCATCGCGCTGCTGGGGATCGGGGCGATCGAGCGGCTGGAAGCGGCCCCGGTCGCGCTCGGGCGGCGCTACGAGCCGGATGCGCGGGCGCACGCGATTTATGGCGCGGCGCGTGCGCGGCTGGAACGGCTGCACGATCTCCTGCGCGGGGCGACCGACGAGCATTGAACAGGCGACGATTGGGAAAAATGCACAATTGATCCTTGGGGTTCTTTTCCTTATCTGAATGAGCTTTTCGCGACATTTCAACCGTTTGCTCGGATTGACTTCGGGTCGCTGACCGCGTATCATTGACACTAACTGGGGACGAAACTTCATCGCGGCCTCTTGCCTCGCCGAGGAGTGTGCGTAGACAGTGCTGTCGCGCGCAACGAATCGCACCGCGAGCGATTGTGGCGGGCAAAAACCCTCGATGGTTACCTCATACATGCCTCTTGCCGGCCTGGTCGAGTCCCCAGCGACCAGAGCTGGCTTCTTTTTTGTTCATCAGCTATGCAACCCTGTGCCGGGTTACGGGGTTCAACCGCCCGCTATACCACGTTGAAGTTCGCTACCGCTATCAAACTTCGCTTCCTTGCCGCTCCCCGCTCCCATTGACCCGTCATAATGCAGCGGGTGCGATCGTGGCACGATCTTGCGATAGGCGCAGGGGCGATCGCTCACGGCGCTGCCACCGCATTGTTGTGGTGCGGGCGTGGTATTGCCGCTCAATCGATGGTCGAGTCTGCCGGTTAATTTACGAACCGGTGGTGCGAATAAAGGGTACGGTGATGCGCGCGAGTTCCTGGTCGGCGGGCGAGAATGGGGGGGCGGGCGAGGGTGAGATGGCGACACGGGTGCGCGAGTTCCCGTGGGAGACAACGCCGCTCGGGCCGCAAGCCGACTGGTCACCCGCGCTGCGGATGGCCTGCGATCTCTGCCTCGGTTCGCGCTTCCCGATCGCGCTCTGGTGGGGCGACGACCTGACCTTCCTCTATAACGATGCCTATCGCCATTCGCTCGGGGCCAGCAAACATCCCGGCGCGCTCGGTCGCTCGGGCCGCGAGGTCTGGGCGGAGATCTGGGAGGTGGTGGAGCCGAGCTTCGCCGCGGTCCTCGCCGGTGGTCCCGCCACCTGGGAGGTCGATCAGCAACTCTTCGTCCACCGCAACGGGTATCTGGAAGAAGCCTATTTCACCTACGGCGTGAGCCCGATCCGCGAGCCCGATGGCCGGTTCGGCGGGTTCCTCAACGCCGTCACCGAATCGACGCAACGGGCGCTGGTCGAGCGGCGACTGAACACCGTGCGCGAGTTGGCGGCGGGGACGGTCGGCGCGTTGACCGCCGCCGGGGCATACGAGCGGGCGGCGGCGGTGCTGGCGGGTGCAACGGCGGATATTCCGTTCGCGCTCCTTTATTCGCTCACGGCGGAGGGGGCGCGGCTGGCTGGAGCCGCCGGTTTGCCGCCCGATACGGTCACGAGCCCCGCGGTAATCGATCTCGCGACGCCCGACGATGAGCGGGGCTGGGCGGCACCCCTGGCGCGCGTGGTGGCGAGCGGGCAGGGCGAGGTCGTCACCGACCTCGAAGCGCGTTTCGGGCCGGGTGTCTTCCCCGGCGGGGCCTGGGCGGAAGCGCCGCGCGGGGCCGTGCTGCTGCCGTTGCTGGCCGATGGGGCCGGGATGCGCGGGATCGGCGTGCTGATCGCGGGGATCAGCCCGCGCCGCGCGCTCGATGAGCCGTATCGCGGCTTCTTCGATCTCGTCGCTGGGCAGATCGCCGGCGCGATCGCGGTGGCTGCCGGGCGCGAGGCGGAGCGGTCACACGCCGAGGAGTTGGCAACCCTGGCGCGGAGCGAGCAAGCCGCGCGGGCCGAGGCCGAGGAGGCGGTGCGCGCGCGCGATCAGTTCCTCTCGATCGCCAGCCACGAACTGCGGAATCCGCTGGCCGGGCTGACCGGGAACCTGCAACTCTTGCAGCGGCGGCAGGAGCGCGGCACGCTGACACCCGAAGGTTTGATCCGGCAGATCGCCAGTCTGCGCGAGGCGGGGGAGCGCCTGACGCGGCTGACCGATGATCTCCTCGATGTGTCGCGGCTACGCACCGGGCAGCTACCGCTGCGCTCGCGCGTGCTCGATCTCGCCGAACTGGTGCGTGCGGCGGTCGAGCAGGCGCAGTTCGGCACTACGAGGCATCGACTGACCGTGGAAAACAGTTGCCCGGACGAGCGCTGTCAGGTGCAGGGCGACCCCGACCGGCTCGGCCAGGTGATCACGAATCTGCTCGAAAATGCCGTGAAATACTCCCCCGAGGGCGGTGCGGTGCGGATCGCGCTCGGTCCGTACAACGGCGGGGCGCGGTTGTGCGTTAGGGATGAGGGGATCGGGTTGCCGACAGGGTCGCAAGACCGGATCTTCGAACCGTTCGGTCGTGCCCCTAATGCGCGCGAACGGAACCTCCCCGGCATGGGCCTGGGCCTCTACGTCAGTCGCCGGATCATCGAGGCACACGGCGGCACCCTGACGGTGGAAAGCCTCGGCGACGGGCGCGGGACGACGTTCGTATTGTGGGTGCCGGGTAGTGGGGAGTCGTGAGTCGGGAGTCGGGAGAAGGGTTCGTTGAGAGCGGTAGCCATTCTGTCGGCGCTGCCTCCCTCACGACACACGACTCACGACTCCCCACTACCCCCACGTCCCTGGCACAATTCATGCCGTCCTGGGTTGACAGCAGCACGCGCGGGGGCGTATATGGAACGTGACTCGCACGCGACCATGCGACACGGCGAATTGGGCGTGCCGTGTGGTCGAGCGCAATGAGGAGGATGCCGTGGCTACCCAACAGGCTCCCAAGCAGGGGCAGCAGACCCTCGAACAATTGGCGATCAATACGATCCGCACCCTCTCGATCGATGGGGTACAGAAGGCGAATTCCGGGCATCCGGGGCTGCCGCTCGGCGCGGCGGGGATGGCCTATACCCTCTGGACCAAATTCCTGAAGCACAACCCGACCGACCCGGCCTGGCCGGATCGTGACCGCTTCGTCCTGTCGGCGGGGCACGGCTCGATGCTGATCTACAGCCTCCTGCACCTGACCGGCTACGACCTGCCGCTGGACGAATTGAAGCAGTTCCGGCAGTGGGGCAGCATGACGCCGGGGCACCCGGAACGCAAGCACACGCCGGGGGTCGAGGTGACGACCGGCCCGCTCGGCCAGGGCTTCGCCAACGGCGTGGGGCTGGCGATGGCGGAGACGTGGCTGGCCGCGCGGTTCAATCGCCCCGGCCACACGATCGTCGATCACTACACCTACGCGATCGTCTCCGATGGCGACATCATGGAAGGGATCGCCTACGAGGCGGCGTCGCTGGCGGGTCATCTGGGGCTCGGCAAGCTGATCTACCTCTACGATCAGAACCACATCACCCTGGCGGGTGGCGCGGACCTCACCTTCACCGAGGATGTCCAGGCGCGGTTCGCGTCGCAGGGCTGGCACACGATCAACGTGGCCGATGGCAACGACGTCGAGGAGGTCGCGCGGGCAATCGAGGCGGCGCAGGCGGTGACGGACAAGCCATCGCTGCTGCTGGTGCGGACGCATATCGGCTTCGGTAGCCCGAAGAAGCAGGACTCGTTCGAGGCGCACGGCAGCCCGCTCGGTGCTGACGAGGTCGCGGCGACGAAGCAGGCGCTCGGCTGGCCGACGACCGACGCCTTCTACCTGCCGGAAGAGGCGGTCGCCCATTTCCGCGAGGCGGTGCCGACCGGCCAGCGGGCGCAGGCGAAGTGGGAAGAACAATTCGCGGCCTACGCCCGCGAGTACCCCGAACTGGCGGAGGAGTGGCGGCTGGCGCAGGCTGGCGAACTCCCGACTGGCTGGGACAGCGATCTGCCATCATGGAAGTTCGGCGACAAGGGGATCTCGACGCGCGTGGCGGCGGGGAATGCGCTGACCGCGCTGGCGAAGCGGGTACCGAATATCATCGGCGGCTCCGCCGACCTGAACCCCTCCACGATGACCGCGCTGAAGGGCATGGGCGATTTCCAGAACCCGACGACGGGTGACGGCACCTCGCAGGGGGCGACCGGCGGGCCGGTCGATTACACCGGGCGCAATATCCACTGGGGAATCCGCGAGCACGCGATGGGCGCGGCGATTAACGGGATGGCGGCGCACGGCGGGGTCATCCCCTACAGCGCGACCTTCCTGGTCTTCTCCGACTATATGAAGCCCGCGATCCGGCTCGGGGCGCTCTCGGGGCTGCACGCGATTTATGTCTTCACGCACGACTCGATCGGGGTCGGCGAGGACGGGCCGACGCACGAGCCGGTCGAGCATCTGGCCGGGCTGCGCGCGATCCCGAACCTCTCGGTGATCCGCCCCAGCGACGCCAATGAGGCGGTCGAGGGCTGGGTCGCGGCCCTGCGGCGCACGACCGGGCCGACCCTCTTCTCCTTCTCGCGCCAGAACCTCGAAATCCTCGATCGCTCGGGGGCCAAGGGCGGCACGGCGCAGGGGGCCTATATCCTCTCCGACGCCGAGGGCGGCACGCCGGACGTGATTTTGATCGGCACCGGCTCGGAGATCGGGCTCTGCGTCGGCGCGCGGGAGAAGCTGGCGGAATTCGGCGTGCAGGCGCGCGTTGTGAGTATGCCGAGTTGGGATCTCTTCGCGGCGCAGGACCAGGGGTATCGCGACAGCGTCCTGCCGCCGGGCATCCGGGCGCGGGTGGCGGTCGAGGCGGCGGCGACATTCGGCTGGGAGCGCTGGGCCGGGACCGATGGGGCGACGATCGGCCTCGACCGTTTCGGCGCGTCGGCCCCCGCCGACCGGATCATGAAGGAACTCGGCTTCACCAAGGAGCACGTCGCGGCGACCGCGCTGCGGCTGCTCGGGCGCGAGGGGGAAGCCGACGCCGTCGAGGCCGAGGGTCGCGGCGACGGCGGCGACACGGCGGTGGAGCCGACCAGTCCGAAGGAAGGGCATTCGTAGAGGGTCAGTAGTCGGTAGTCAGTAGACAGTAGTCAGTGTGGCTTTGGGAACATTTCTCGGTTGGCAGGGCGCAAACCTGCTATCAACGAGTAACTGACTACTGTCTACTGACTACCGACTACTTCGTATATAGCTGCAAGGAGGTACGCATCATGGCAATGGCGGCTGAGGGGACGGTCGGGGCGCGGGAGCGGATGGCGGCGCTGTTGGAGCAGGGGCAGAGCGTCTGGCTCGATTACATCACCAGGGATCTGGTGCGGAACGGTGGGCTGAAGCGCGAGATCGAGGAGTTCGGGTTGCGGGGGATGACCTCGAACCCGACGATCTTCCAGAAGGCGATCAGCGAGGGCCACGCCTACGACGAGCAGGTCGCCGGGTTGATGCGCCAAGGGGCCAGCGCGACGGTCGTCTTCGAGTCGGTGGCGATCAAGGATATCCAGGACGCCTGCGATCTCTTCCGCCCGCTCTACGACAGCACCAATGGCGGCGATGGCTTCGTCTCGATCGAGGTCTCGCCGCTGCTGGCGCTCGACACCCAGGGAACGGTCGAGGAGGCGCGGCGGCTGTGGGCCTCGGTCGATCGCCCGAACGTGATGATCAAGGTGCCGGGGACCGTCGAGGGCGCACCGGCGGTGCAAACGCTGCTGACCGAGGGGATGAACGTCAACGTCACCCTGCTCTTCTCGCTGGAGAGCCACGAGCGGGTGATGTGGGCGTACATCGAGGCGCTGGAAGCGCGCGCGGCCAAGGGGCAGCCGATCGATCGGATCGGGTCGGTCGCCTCGTTCTTCGTCAGCCGCGTCGATACGGCGGTCGATAAGCTGATCGACGCGAAGGTCGCGGAACTCGGCGCGGAGAGCGCGGAAGGGAAGCGCGTGCAGGGGCTGCGCGGCAAGGTCGCGGTCGCGAACGCGAAGCTGGCCTACGCGCGCTTCCGGGAGATTTTCGGCGACGAGCGGTTTGGGAAGCTCGCCGCGCTAGGCGCTAGCCCGCAGCGCCCGCTCTGGGCCAGCACCGGCACGAAGGACAAGGCGTACCCCGACACCCTCTACGTCGATTCGCTGATCGGCCCCGACACGGTTAACACCTTGCCGCCCGCGACCCTCGAAGCGTTCCGCGATCACGGCACGGTCGCGCGGACGATCGACGAGGGGGTGGACGCGGCCCGCGCGACGATGGCGACCCTCAAGGAGGTGGGGATCGACATCGACGCGGTGACGAAGGGTCTCGAAGAGGAGGGGGTGGCCTCCTTCGCGAAGTCGTTTGACGACCTCCTCTCCGGGGTCGAGGCCAAGCGGCAGGATCTGAAGGCGACGGCACAATAGGCGGCGTGAGGGGGCGGGGCGACCCGCCCCCTTTTCGGCTTGCGCGGTAGATGACCCCTCCCCGCCGCTGCGGCGGCGACCCTCCCCTGAAGAGGGAGGGTAAAAGTTGTGCAGGAGTGGCAGGATGGTGACGCGCACGCGGATCGCGCTCGGCCCGGCGTTCGCCGGTTTGGCCGACGATACGGAGGAGTCGGTTTTGGGATCGTCATTCCACCAGGATGCGATCGTGGACACCTACGTGAGCTTGAAACTCCACCGGCGGAAGTATGATCTGCCCTGGTTCATCGGCAATCAGACGAAGCTGGTTATTCCGCGTGTGGCGGGGCCACCCTATCAGCCATCGCCGGATCTGCTGATCCACCCGACGCTGGGCAGCTTCGGACGCACCTCCCTGCCGATTGCGATCTTTGGCCCACCGGCGCTCGTCATCGAGGTGATGAGCCCGGCGACAGCGCTCAGCAACGATCTGAGCGAAACCGGGAAGCTCGGCGCATATGCGGCGTGCGGTGTGGCAGAGTATCTTGCCTTCGACATCTTCGGCGATTATATCTCGGAAATGGTACGTGCCTGGCGGCTTGGGCCGACTGGGACGTATGTCCCGTGGGAACCGGATAGTACAGGCCGCTGGGTGAGCAGCCTTGGCATCGCCTTTGCGCCACAGGATGGGAAGCTGCGCGTCTACGACGAGGCGGGCGCGCTGATCCCGAGCTATGAAGACTTAGAAGAGATCGCCGAAGAGCGTGAACGTGAGATTGCAGCATTGCGCGAGGAGTTGCGACGGCTGCGCGGCGAAGGATAGATATACGGATATAGTGAAGCCGAGGCACGCGGGCCGATTCGTCCGGGGTGTCACCGGCGTGATCTGGGCAGAAGCGCACGGAGGGAACAGTGGCAGAATCGAACGGCGCGGTACATTACGGGCTGATCGGGCTGGCAGTGATGGGGGCGAACCTGACGCTGAATATCGCCGATCACGGCTTCCCGATCGCGGCCTATAACCGGACACATAAGGTCACCGAGGAGTTTTTGGCGGGCGAGGCCAAGGGGAAGCCGATCGTCGGCGCGGCGACGATGAAGGAGTTCATCGCGTCGATCGAGCGCCCGCGGCGGATCATCATCCTGGTTAAGGCGGGCGGGGCGGTGGACGCGGTGATCGCCGAGGTCAAGCCGCTGCTCGATGACGGCGACGTGCTGATCGATGGCGGTAACTCGTTCTTCCAGGATACGATTCGCCGCTCGATGGAGTTCGAGGGGTCTGGCCTGCATTTCATGGGGATGGGCGTCAGCGGCGGCGAAGAGGGCGCCCGCTACGGCCCGAGCCTGATGCCGGGCGGCCCGCGCGAGGCGTACGACCTGATCGCCCCCGCGCTCCAGAAGATCGCGGCGCAGGTGAAGGACGGCCCCTGTGTGACCTATATCGGCCCCGGCGGCGCGGGCCACTACGTCAAGATGGTCCACAACGGGATCGAGTACGGCGATATGCAATTGATCGCCGAGACGTACAACATCATGAAGCAGGCGCTCGGGCTGACCGCCCCGGAGATGGCCGACATCTTCGCGCGCTGGAATGGCGGGCGGCTGAACTCCTACCTGATCGAGATCACCGCGAAGGTGCTGGCCTTCCAGGATATCGACACCGGGCAGGCGCTGGTCGATCTGATCCTCGACGAGGCGGAGCAGAAGGGGACCGGGCGTTGGACCTCCAGCAACGCGATCGAATTGGGGATCCCGATCCCGACGATCGACGCGGCGGTCTGGTCGCGCGGGATCTCCGCGATGAAGGGCGCGCGCGTCGCCGCGTCGAAGATCCTGCGTGGCCCCGGCGGACAATCGCTGGAAGACGCCAGCACCGGCCCGAAGGCGCGGCTGCTCGACGCGCTGGAGGCGGCCCTCTACTGCTCGAAGGTCAGTTCCTACGCGCAGGGGATGGCCCTGTTGAAGGCGGCGTCCGATCACTACGGCTTCGAGCTGACGCTGTCCGAGATGGCGCGGATCTGGAAGGGCGGCTGCATCATCCGCGCCGAATTGCTGGACACGATCCAAAGGGCGTTCGAGCGCGACCCGCAGCTGAACAATCTGCTGCTCGATCCGGGCTTTGCGGAGACGCTGAACGGTTCCAACGAGCAGTGGCGCTACGCCGCCCAGGTGGCGCGCGATCTCGGCGTGCCGATCCCGGCGATGAGCGCCTCGATCGACTATTTCGATTCCTACCGCGCCGAGCAGTTGCCCGCGAACCTGATCCAGGGGCTGCGCGACTTCTTCGGCGCGCACACCTACCACCGCACCGACAAGGACGGCACTTTCCACACGATCTGGGAGCCGCAGGTTGCGCCGACGATGGCGGTCGAATCGGTTCCCGCGACCGGCGCGGGCGCGACCGGCGAGGATGAGTCGACCGTGGAGCGGGTGACGAAGGAGCAATAGAGTCGTGAGTCGTGAGTCGTGAGTCGTGAGAAGGGTCGCCGTAGCCGGTTACTTATTTACCAGCACTGCGCCCCTCACGACTCACGACTCGCGACTCACGACCCCTCAGCGGAGGAACAATGACTGGAACTGCGCCCACGGCTACGACAAACCGACCGGCAATGAATCCGCTACGCGAGGGGTTGCGTCTGGAGCAGACGCCGCCGCCATGTACGATGGTGATCTTCGGGGTGACCGGTGATCTGACGCACCGGAAATTGATGCCCCAGCTCTACGATCTGACCGTGGATACCCCGTTGCCCGCCGCCTTCTCGATCGTCGGCTTCGCGCGGCGCGATTGGGATGATGACCGTTTCCGGTCGGAGATGCAGGGCGCGGTGAAGCACGCGCTCGGCGAGAAGGTCGATGACGCGAGCTGGCAGGGCTTCGCCCAGCGGCTCTCCTACGTCAGCGCGAATTTCGATGACCTGGATGGCTACCATCGCTTGAAAGAGTCGCTGGAAAAGCTCGACGGTGAGCGCGGGGCCGGGGGGAACCGGATCTTCTACCTGGCGACGCCGCCGAGCTACTACCCGATCATCATCAACAACCTCAACGCCTCGGGGCTGGCGCAGCGCGCCGTGCCGAATGACGGGCAAGAGGGCTGGACGCGGCTGGTGATTGAGAAGCCGTTCGGCCACGACCTCGACTCGGCGGTGGCGCTGAACAACGAGATCGCCGGGACGTTCGCGGAGTCGCAGGTCTACCGGATCGACCATTACCTCGGCAAGGAGACGGTGCAGAATCTGCTCGTCTTCCGCTTCGGGAACGGGATCTTCGAGCCGCTGTGGAACCGCCAGTATATCGACAACGTGCAGATCACCGTCTCGGAGGCGATCGGGATCGAGGGGCGCGGCGAGTTCTACGAGGAGGCCGGAGCGCTGCGGGACATCGTGCAGAACCACATGTTCCAAGTCCTCAGCCTGATCGCGATGGAGCCGCCGAGCACGATCAACGAGAAGACGGTGCGCGACGAGAAGGTGCAGGTCTTGCAGGCGATCACGCCGCTGCGCGGCGCGTCGATCGCCTCGGATGTCGTGCGCGGGCAGTACGGGCCGGGCTGGGTCGGCGGGCGGGTCGCGCCGGGGTATCGTAGCGAGAAGGGGGTGGACCCCGACTCGACGGTGGAAACCTACGTGGCGATGAAGCTGCGGATCGACAACTGGCGCTGGGCGGGGGTACCGTTCTACCTCCGCACCGGCAAGCGCCTGCCGCAGCGGACGACGGAGATCGCGGTGCAGTTCCGCACCGCCCCAGCGCTCCTCTTCGCCGGGACGAGCACGATGCCGCCCGAGCCGAATGTGCTGACGTTGCGGATCCAGCCGGACGCTGGGATCACGCTGCGCTTCGCGGCGAAGGTGCCGGGCGCGGAGATGCAGATCCGCTCGGTGAATATGGACTTCTTCTACGGCACCGCGTTCACCGCGTCCGGACCGGACGATTATGCGCGGCTGCTGCTCGACTGTATGCGCGGCGATCAGACGCTGTTCGCGCGGCGCGACGAGGTGGAGCAGGCGTGGGCCCTCGCCACGCCGATCCTCGACTACTGGGCGCGCCACCCCCGCCCGGAATTCCCCAACTACGAGGCCGGCACCTGGGGTCCGCCCGAGGCCGACGCGCTGATCCAGCGCGACGGGCGACGGTGGCGGCGGTTGTAGAGTCGTGGGGGGGGGGGGGGGGGGGGGGGGGG
>DATCMP010000588.1:0-3701 GCA_036563365.1 Thermomicrobiales bacterium | reverse complement strand
CAGCAGTGAACCTTCTCGCGACTCACGACTCACGACTCACGACTACTTCAGATTCAAATGCTCCAGCACGTCCTTGTTCCAGACGGCGCGTGGCTGGTGGCCGGTGAGGGCGGCGGCGATCTCCTGCGCGGGGCGGCGGCGGCGCTCGCCGTTGGCCCACTCGCTGATCGAGGCCATGTGGGGGGAGATCACCACGTTGTCCATCTTCAGCAGCGGGTTGTCGCTGGCGACCGGCTCGACCTCGGTGACATCGAGACCGGCGGCGAGGATCCGCTTGTTCTGCAGGGCGGTGATTAACGCCGCCTCATCCACCACCGGGCCGCGGCAGGTGTTGATCAGGATCGCGTCGGGCTTCATCAGCGCGAACTGCGGGCCGCTGATCAGGTGCCGCGTCTCGTTGTTCAGCGGGACATGGAGCGAGACGAAGTCCGAGTCTTGCAGCAGCTTTGCCATCGAGACGGATTGGGCACCGTGCGCCTTGAACGTCTCGGCGGGGATGTACGGATCGTGGGCGAGGATCTTGAGACCGAACCCCGCAGCACGTTGCGCCATCGCCTTGCCGATGTCGCCCAGGCCGACGATGCCGATCGTCTGGCCGGTCATGCGGTGGATCGGCCCCCACGGGCGCTCGCGGGTGCGGTCGCCCCAGCCGCCCTCCTTCACGAAGTTGGCGGTCGGCACCAGCCAGCGCACGCAGGCGAGCAGCAGCGCCATCCCCTGGTTCGCCACCTCATCGACGAAGACGCCGGGACAGTTGCAGACGACGATCCCCTTCTCGCTGGCGAGATCGAAGTCCTCGAAGGTATCCATGCCGATCGAGCTGGTGGCGATGACCTTGCAGCGATTCATCGCCAGCAGCATCTTCCGCGTGACCGGGCCGGTGTAATAGAGGCCATCGGCATCGCGCACCGCGTTGAGGATCCCGTCCTCGGTGCGGTCCTCGACGATCTCGACCGCGCAGCCCGCGTTCTCGAGGATGTCGCGCTCGCCGTACTCGCCGAACGAGCCCCAGGGGTTTAGGACGAGAACCTTGAACTGGGCATCCGTCGGGCCGTCGCCGGATGATTCCTTGTGCTGGATCGTGTCGCGCCGGAAATGCTGGGTCATCGACTACCCTCCCTATCAACTGGTCACTTGTCGGAACGCCACATTGACCCCGACGCGCGCATCCTAGCAGATTCCGCCACGCGATAGAAGTCGGGTGGCGGAATCTGTCTGACCAGTGGAGTCGGGCAAAGTGCTAGGCTTAGCTCGGGCGCTGCCGCAGAAGCAAGTAGACCCGTGCGACGCAAGCGGTCAGGAGCAGGCCAAGGCAAGGAATAAGCAGCAGCGAGATGTTGTGGCTCCCGCGTGCGGCACGTAGCCAGAGGATGTCGAGCGCGTTCTGATCGGTTGGCGATACCGCGCGCCAGTGCTTGAAAAAAGTCCAGGCACCGAACGGCGGATAGGCGCTGAGGCGGAAACTCCCCCGCGTGCCATCATAGGTGCCTGCATACCCCCCTAACAAATCGGTGATCACCGCAGGGATTGCCCAGATTAGCCCAAGGGTGAGTAAAAGGGCCGGGAGCAAGAAGCGGAGGCGCGGCGCGAGCGCCGGGATCCCACAGGCCGCCACGATCGCCAGGAGCGGCAGCGCGGGCACGAAGAGGCGCAAGCCCCAGGTCCAGCCGCCCCGCCAGATATCCCACACCGCAACGTTGAGGAGTTGCACAACGCTCAAGCCGATTAACGCCAGTGCGGCAGGACGCGCGGGGGAATGCCAGAATTGCCGTATCCCGAATGGGACCAAGATGAGTGCGGGGAAGGACCACAGCAGGCCACGCCCGGGACTGATCAATGCTCCAGCCAGGCCGAGGGGAAGCGGAGTCGTCCAGCTTTCGTTGCCGTAACCGGTTTTTAGCGGTGACCCATACTTCGCTGCGTTGATGAAGACGGTGATGAGTACTGCTACGCCATACCCGGCCAGTACGGTCAGCCACGCACGCCAAGGTGGCGTTGCGTTGTAGAGGAGGAAGAGTACTGCCGGGAGTACCAGGGAACCTTCGACCGGTCGCGTGAGAACCGCATAGCCGACAGCGATTGCACACACCACCAGCGGGCTGGTATTCGCCGACTGCCGGTAACGCCACGCGGCGTAGAGTGCAATTGTCCAGCACAGGCCGGTCAGTGGCTGGCTGAAATCGCCACGAGCATAGACGAGCGCGGGTGAGCCGATCCCATAGAGGAGCACTCCCCACAGGGCGACCGCGTTGCTCGCGCCCAAAGCACGACAGAAACGGGCGATGAGATAGGCGGTCGCGGCGGTGACGATGGCGTGTACCGGTGCCGCCGCAACCGTATACAAGGGGTCGGCGTAAAATTGTCCCCAGTTATAGAAGTCGGTGAATCCAGCAGGTGAGTAGGGGCGGAGCCACGACCAGAAGATCAGTCCGGGTACATACAGTAAAGGGAGGCCGATACCGTATTTGCTGCTGGTGATTGGCCCACCCCAGAGGAGCGGCGGGTTGAAACGGAGGGAGTGATCGTAGACGAGCGCGCGAGCATCGCGATACATGATCAAGCCATCAACGCTGTGCAGATGGCCGCTCATCAGCAGGAAGTAGAGGCAACCGAGGGCGATAGCGGCAAGAAGTTCCGGGCTATTGGCCGCACGAACGAGTAGCGAAACCCAGCGCTCATCGGTTCGCGTCACGCTCAGGGAGCGCGGTCTCGCTGTGCTGACTGCCATGCCCACCCTTTCACTACAGGTACTTTTTGTCTGGCGCGCAGAGTGTACCACTACCTGTTCTTCCCGTACTCTATCGATCTCCTGTTTGTGGCACCATTTTGCTTCATGCTGCTCTCACCGCTCGCTCCACACGGTCCACGGGCGACTGCGGTCGCGGCCGCTGGACCCGCGATGACGGGCACGCACGTCTCGGGGAATCAGTTCGGCAACGGTGCCAGTCAGACGGTGCGCTTGCTGGGTGTAAATTGCTCCGAGATGGAGTTCGCTTATATCCAAGGTTAGGGGATCTCCGTGGCCCGAGTGACGCGGCATCGATCGCGGCGATCGCCTCCTAGGTCAGCAATACCGTCCGGAACTCGTTAATGCAACGGAGTGAAGGTCTCTGGCAGCGAGTCGTAGTACCGGGATAACGTCGCGCCCCGCTCCCATTACAAGATCTCCTGCCGCTGCGTCGAGTACGCGTTGCGATCGAGCTATGGCCCCCTCAGAGTTGATGGCGCAGCACCTTGCCGAGCGTCGAGCGCGGGAGTTCGTCGCGGAAATCGATCCGGCGCGGCACCTTGTATCCGGCGAGGGCGCGTTGGCAGAAGCGGCGGAGCGCTTGTGCGTCGGGCGGCGGATCATGCGGGACGATGACGGCGCGCACCGCTTCGCCGAGGATACGATGGGGCATCGGCAAGATCACCACTTCGCGTACCCCCGGATGGGCGCGTAGGGTTTGCTCGACCTCTTCCGGCGCAACCTTAAAGCCGCCGACGTTGATCTGCAACGACTGGCGACCGACCAAGAAAAATCGCCCTTCGGCATCGCGACGGGCGAGATCGCCGGTGTGGAACCAGCCGTCGCGCAGGACAGCCGCCGTGGTCTCCGGCTCACCCAGATAGCCGCGCATCATCCCCGGCGAGCGGATGACAATCTCGCCGATCGCCCCTTCCTCGACCGGTTCACCGTTGGTGTCGAGCAGCCGGAGTTC
>DATCMP010000643.1:0-13994 GCA_036563365.1 Thermomicrobiales bacterium | reverse complement strand
CACCGGGCGGGTCGGTGCCCCGCCCCTACCAAACTTTGGTAATCCCTGCCCCAACTGCTACCCTTCCTCAACCAGTATCGCCCTTGTACCAAGCCTTCTCACGACTCACGACTCACGACTCGCCAAAGGAGCGCCCGCATGGCCCGGATGTACGACACGATCGACGAGACCCAGCAGGCATTCATCGCCAAGCAGCGGATCTTCTTCGTCGCCAGCGCGCCGTTGAGCGGCGAGGGGCACGTCAACCTGTCGCCCAAGGGGCTCGATGCGTTCCGGCTGCTCACCCCGAACCGCGTCGCCTACCTCGACCTGACCGGGAGCGGCAACGAGACCTCGGCGCATCTCCTGGAGAACGGGCGGATCACCTTCATGTTCTGCGCCTTCGACGGCCCGCCGAACATCCTGCGCCTTTACGGTCGCGGCGAGGTCGCCCTGCCCGGCAGCGCCCTCTGGGACGAGTTGCGCCCGCTTTTCGGCGACGAGCCCGGCGCGCGGCAGATCATCGTCGCCGCGATCGACCGCGTGCAGACCTCCTGCGGCTTCGCGGTGCCGCACTACGACTACGTCGGCCAGCGCGACACCCTGACCAGGTGGGCCACCGTGAAGGGGGAAGACGGCCTCGCCGCCTATCAGCGCGAGAAGAACGCCCGGAGTATCGATGGCATGATGACGCCGCTGGGGGCGCGCGACTGAAGTAAACGAGTGCGTTGCCCCCACCGATCCCGCCCGCCCGCCGTGCGCGGTCACGCCCTGCACGGCGGGCGGCGTGGGGCCGGGTAGTCGGGTGTTAGCCCTGCCAGGTCAGTTGCACCAGCTGGATCAGGTTGCCGCAGGTGTCGTTCACCGTGGCGATCGTCGAGCCGGTGACCTTCGTCGGCTCCACCGTGAACTCGGCCCCGTTCGCCTTGATCCGCTCGTAGTCGGCCTGCACATCGTCGGTATAGAAGATCGCTGCGGGCTGGCCCTGTTGGAAGATCGCCTGCTGGTACGTTTTGGCCGCGGGATTGTCGTTGAGGGCCAATTGCAACTCGATCCCATCCGGCTCCTCGGCCGAGGCCACCGTCAGCCAGCGATATGCCCCCTGGCCGAAGTCGGCCTTCTTCACGAACCCCAGAACGTCGGTGTAGAAGCGCAGGGCCTTCTCCTGGTCGTCCACATAGATGCTGGTCAGCTTGATCTTCATGTATCCTCCCCGTACTGAGCAGATGAGCCCTCGGTGGCTCGCCACACGAGCCCTGGGTGGCTCGTCAACCCTATGACGAAACCAAACGGGGGAATGTGACCGATGGACGGGGAGTGGTTGGCGGAGCATTTCGAGGCCGATCGCGCGCGGTTGGAGGCGGTGTCCTACCGGTTGCTCGGCTCGGCGAGCGAGGCCGACGACGCGGTGCAGGAGACCTGGGTGCGGCTGAGCCGTGCCGACATCAGCGCGGTGGAGAACCTGAGCGGCTGGCTGACCACGGTCGTGACGCGGGTCTGCCTGGATATGCTGCGCTCGCGCCGGTCGCGGCGCGAGGAGCCGCTGGCACCGGACGGCGACTCCGTGCCGGACGCCGCCGATCCGGAGCGCGAGGCGATCCTAGCGGAGTCGGTCGGGCTGGCGATGCTGGCGGTGCTCCAGCGGCTCGCGCCGGCCGAGCGCGTAGCGTTCGTGCTGCACGACGTCTTCGGCGTCTCCTTCGAGGAGATCGCCGGGATCGTCGGTCGTTCGCCCGTGGCCACCCGCCAGCTCGCCAGCCGTGGTCGGCGGCGGGTGCAGGGCGCGACGGAGGAGGGCCACGCGGCGGATGTGGCGCGACAGCGGGAGATCGTGGAGGCGTTCTTCAGTGCCTCGCGCAACGGCGACTTGCAGGCGCTGCTGGCGGTGCTCGATCCGGATGTGGCGCTGCGCTTTGACGAGGCGGCGCTGCGGATGGGCACGCGGACCGGCTGGCTCACGGTATCGGAGATCCACGGGGCGCAAGCGGTGGCCGAGCAGTTCAACGGCGCGGCGCAGGCCGCGCAGCTGGCGCTAATCGATGGTATGCCGGGCGCGGTCTGGGCGACCAAAGGCACGCCGCGGATGCTGTTCGAGTTCACGATCCGGGATGGTAAGGTGGTGGAGATCGCGCTGGCGGCGGATGCCGAGCGGCTCAGCCAGCTGACGATCGAGGTGCTATCGTAGCGCTCACCCGGGCCGGAGCGTCACCGCTGCGCTCGCGCACCGTTCTGCGGGGTACGCCGTCACGTAGTCATCCCGAACACCAGTCCCCCGCCCCAAAGGGGCGGGCGGCGGCGCGGCCTACCACCGTCAGAAGAACGCGCGCAGTATCGATGGACTGGTGACGCCGGTCAGGGGGCGCGACTGAGGATCAAGCCGGGGCTTGGTCGCAATTGGAGGAGCGATGGTGCGACACCGATTTCGCCGCTATAGCTGCGGTCATCGCAGGACGCCTGGGCAGGCGCTCGAATCGTATATCGTAACATCAGGCGGCAAGCGCCACTTCACCGGTGCATTGTGTTCACGATGCGCGCGCGGGATCGATATGATTGGCCTCATTTCCTGGGCTAGCTGGCCGATCAGCATCGCGATCGGTTATCAACCCGAACTCGGAGAAGTCGAGATAGCCTATGACGGGGCCGACACCCTCCTCTCCGCGACGCAGCGCTGCGAACTACGGGAAGCACTCACACGGGCGATCCAGTATTCTGCGCAACAGCAGCTCATACAATACCGCCGCGCCTTCGGCCGCGACCACCCGACCATGCCACCCCTGCCTCAACTTCTCCAGAGAGTCAACGTGCGGATCTCGGGCACATACGTCTCATAGAAATCCCCCTCTTCCCCTCTCTCCATTCGAGGAGAGGGGGAGCCGAGCGAATGCGAGGTGGGGGTGAGGGCCGCCCCCACACGATGCACCCTTAGCCCTACCCCTCGCCCAGCATCCCCAACAACTCCTCATAGATCAGGTAATGCACCTGCGCGCCCGGTCGGCCGCAGAGGTCCGCGACGCGCGCGAGAACCTGCGCGCGGGTGGCGCTGTGCGCGGCCCCGGTGGCGCGCGTCCAGGCCGCCCGGTCGCGGAAGATCAGCGCGCCGTGCGCCTCGCCGACCGGCGCGTGGAAGAGAGCATCGCGGAATGGCGGCGGCAGCGGGGGAGCCATCTGCGCGATCCGCGCCCAGGTCGCCTGGTCGGCCCCGGTCAGACCGATCGCCGCCAGTTCCGCCCGCCGCGCCTGCGCCGCCGCCTCGGTCGCCCGCTCGGCCTCCGTCGCCGCCGAGCGCCGCTGCGCTTCCACCATCTCCTCCCGCTGCGCCGCCCGGGCCGCGTGCGCCGCCCGCTCTGCTGCCGGGACGAAACCGACCGGTGCCGACCAGTCCTCCTCGATCTGCCGCCGCAACCGGCCCGGCGTCAGCTTCGGGTCGTTCGGGGACTGTTCGCGGAGGAAGTCGAAGATCTCGACCTGCCGGGCGATGACCCCGGCGGCGACGGTACGGCGCAGCCGACCGGCAACCCCCACCGTGATCCCCCGCTCCACCAAAACATCCTGCCCCCCAACAACAACAACCGACTCCGCCTCGACAGTCCGTTGCTTCTTGGCGAAGGGCTGACCCGCTGCGGCCTCTTTGCCCCTTCGCTGTTGTTGTTGATCGGTCTGTTTCAGATCGTTTGTTACGGGGGGTCTGTTTTCTGTACCGCTTTCCGGTACGCCGGGTGCAGCGATTTCCGGTACAGACGGCGTACCGAACAGCGGTACAAGGGCCGTACGGTTTTCCGGTACAGGGGGTGTACCGATTTCCGGTGCAGGGGTGGGTAATGACGAATGACGAATGACGAATGACGAATTGGCGGTCGCTGTGCTGACCGTTTTTACCTTTGCTGGCGGTGTTTCTATCGCCACAGCCGTACTCATTCGTAACTCGTCATTCGTCGTTCGTAACTCGCCAAACCGTTCCCGGAGTTCCTGAAGCTTCCGCTGCCCCTTCTCGTTGAGGGTGCCGGGGAGTCGCCCGGCGGTCACGGCGAGGAGGAAGTCGGCCAGTTCCAGCGGCTCGTAGAGGAGGTAGTCGTTGGCGACGTTCTCGCCCCTGGCCCCCTTCCCCTTGCCCGATTCCTTCAGCAGTAGCCCCGCCACGCCGAGCCGCGCCTCGATCCCCTGGATCTTGTCCTGGCTAAGCCCGAGGATCTTCTTCAACTGGCGGAACGAGGGGAGCTCCCAGCGCGGGTTGGTCGGGTTGATGTTCTTTTTCAGGTAGAGGTGATAGGAGATATCTTCCAGCCGGATCAACGGCGCTTCGAGGTACGTCGTCGTGGCGTAGCAATCGAAGTACTCGTTCCAGGCCGTCTCGAAGCCCTTGCGCTGACCGTCGGCCAGGCGCACGCGCCGCTTCGTCTCCGCCGAGAGCGGTTCCGCGCCGCGCTGCGCCGCATCGATTGCCCTGATCGGCTCCGTCGCCATCTCTCGCCCTTCGTCTGAGTGCCCCGCGACCCCTGCCGCGTATCCTTTTTCCCAGCATCACTATGCCCGATCATCGTGCGGGTGGGGAGGTCTTCGGCATAGAGGGGTAATACACTTCTAAAGCATACTTTTAAGCCGATTTCGCCCCGCCTCGCGATCGGTGTCCACGGCGCGCTCGGTGTGAAACCCGTGGACGGCCCGATCGGGCAAGATCGCGACTCCCCCGCATAAGATCGGACCCGCCGAGGGGGCGAAAGAGTGCCACTTTGGCACAATCCGCCGCCGGGTGTGATCATCGTGGACGCCCTGGCTGTCCACGCCGATCACGCAAACCGTCCACGTCACTCACACAGACCGTCCACGCCGGTCACACCGATCGCGCGGCGTGGACACCTTGCTTTCTCGCGCTGTACGCCATAGCGGAACGGGTGGGCGGGGGGGCGTTGCTCTTGAACGAGCGGACCTTTCCCGCATGATGGCGCGTACAACGCCGCGCCGCTGCCCCTGAATAGGGTGCCGTTGCCCGTCCACGCGCTTCACACGAACCGGGGTGTGGACAGTGCGTGAGCGGTCTCCGGCGGCGCTCGCGGGGTGTGGTGGGTGTGCACCATCATGTGTACAGGGGCGTATGGGTGGGAGGAGGCTGGCGATTGATGGCGGTGGCGAACGTCAACGCGGGTGGTGGCTGGCGGTGCTGGCTGGCGACTAAAGTCGCGCCTTGAGGGCCTGCGGGCCACGAAGCCCGCCTACGCGGGCTGGGTTCGTTAGTGGCGCGGTGCCTGGTGAGAAGGCATTGCCGCGCAATAAGCCTAGCCGCCGTAGGGCGGCTTCGTGGCCCGCAGGCCCTCAAGGCGCGGTTTCAACCGCCAGCCACCCGCGTGATTCCGGGTCAGCGGCAACCGTATTGAGAGTACCGTTCGCCGGGATGGGGTGGGGGTGCTAGCGCGAGGGGGAGCCGATGGAAGGGAACAGCGTCGCAACGCCACGAGAACCCCGACCGTTGCCGACGCTCGTCGCCATGGCCGCGATTACCTGCTGCGGGACGGTATGCGCCGTGGTGGCGACCGACCGGCTGAGTCGTGCGGTACCGCCCGGCAGCCGCTACAGCGGGAACGGGGCGCTCTTCCCGCTGCTCGTCATCATCCTGGCGACCCTGGTCGCGGCCTGGGCGCTCCTCGCCTTGCGGCTGTGCCGGGCGCGGCACGCGGCGGGTACAGCGCTCCTCCTCGGTTGCGCCACGCTCCTCCTGGCCGCGCCGTATGATCTGCTGTTCGCGCTCGGCTGGCCGGATCGCGCCCTCTTCGCCGTACCGGTGCTGACGGCGGGGGCGGGGCTCGGGATCGCGGGGTCCGTCGCGCGCCCGACGCCGCCCGTCGCGCTCGCCGGGCTCGTCGGCCTGCTCGCCCAATGGCTCATCCTGCTCGGCGGGGGGACCGGCATGGGGAATGCCACGCTGGCGCCGCTGGCCCTGCCGCCCGCGCTGCTCGCGCCGCTGGTGACGCTGGCCCTGGCGCGGTCGCCCGGTCGGTGGCGCGTCGCGGGCTGGCTGCTGGTCGGCGGGCTACTCGCCGCGCCCGTCGGCTTGATCGTCGGCTACGCCGTCGGGGTCCGGTTCCTCCCGTTCCTCGCCCGCTAAAATCGGGCGGCGGCACCCCGCGCGGGGCGGCGACGAGCGCGCCCGTTGACTCCATCGGTGCCGCCGCCGGTCGATCGCACCGCGCCCAGATCGCGGCCCGCGCCCGAATATGACAGAAGGTGTCGCGAAGGTGGCGTACACTGCCGATCGGTGTGATGGTGCGGGTATGAGAGGAGCGAGACGATGCGCTATGGCTTCGTGATCCCCAATGGCGACGTGCGGACCGTCGCCGCGCTGGCCCGCGAGGTCGAAGCGGCCGGGTGGGATGGCGCGTTCTACTGGGATGGGATCTATGCCGGGCCGGAGACGCCGGTCTACGACCCCTGGGTGATGATGGCGGCGATGGCGCTGGCGACGGAGCGGGTGCGGATCGGCGCGATGCTGACGCCGCTCTCGCGCCGCCGCCCCTGGAAGGTCGCGCGCGAGTCCGTCACCCTCGATCATCTCGCGGGCGGGCGGCTGATCATGCCGGTCGGGCTCGGCGCGCCCGACAGCTTCGGGCCGTTCGGCGAGGTGACCGGGCGCAAGGAGCGCGCCGAACTCCTCGATGAGAGCCTGGCGATCCTGACCGGCCTCTGGAGCGGCCAGCCGTTCGGCTTCGCGGGCAAGCATTACCAATTCCCGGAGGTCACCTTCCTCCCCGCGCCGGTGCAGCAGGGCGGGATCCCCCTCTGGGTCGTCGGGGCGTGGGGGAGCGAGCGGTCGATGGCGCGCGCCCTGCGGCACGACGGGATCATCCCGAACAAGCTGGCCCCCGACCGCACGCACGCCGCGATCACGCCCGACGATATCCGCGCGATCCGCGACTATGCCGCCGCGCGCCGCACCACAACGACCCCGTTTGCGATCATCGCGGAGGGGACGACGCCGACCGACGACCCCGCCGCCGCCGCCGCGCAGGTGCAGCCGTTCGCCGAGGCGGGCGCGACGTGGTGGATCGAGTCGCCCTGGACCCCGCCGAACGGCCCGGACGAGTTGCGGGCGCGGATCAGGCCGGGGCCGCCGCGCGTGGGGTGAATCGCGGGCGGGAGCGGCCGCGCGTGGGGTGAAAGGAAGACGGCTACCTCAAGGTTGTCCTCGCGCCGTGGCAACCCCACGCGGCGCTCGACGCCACGGCGCGCGGGCGTTCTCTCCCGCGTCTGGGCCACAAAAGGAAGAGAAGCCCCGACGATGCGTCGGGGCTTCTCGCTTGCCGCGACAAACCTTCGATCGGCTGCCTCGCGTGCGATCACCAGACCGGAGCGCCGCCGGCATCTCCTTGCGCGCACGTCGCCCCGATGCCCCCGTGACCGCATCGCCTCGTCAAGCGCCACGAACGCCGCCACAATGCCGTCGTCGTCTACGCGCCCCTCCGTCCCGCCGCAACATCAGTCCCGGACGGGGCCGCGCGGGCGACTGCGAACGACGATCGTGTATCGCTCTTGGTAGGTGCGGGGATGGCGACACTCCACTTGATGGTTGGGCTGCCGTGCAGCGGGAAAACAACCTATGCCCGTCGGCTGGCACGGGAGGCACAGGCGCTCCTGCTGACGACCGATCTGTGGCATTTAACCTTGTTCGGCGATGATGTCGGGGATGACGAGCATGATGCAAGGCATACAAAGATCGAAACGATCATGTGGGACGTCGCGCGGCATGTTCTGGCGTTGGGCGGCGATGTCGTCCTTGATTTTGGTTGCTGGGCGCGCGTTGAACGCGATGATTATCGGCGGCGGGCGAAGGGGTTAGGGGTAGATTTCAGGTTGCATTATATGGATGTGCCGTCTGCGGAACTCTATCGCCGTTTGGCGATACGCAATCGTACCCCCACGGAAGGGGTGTTTGTCATCCCCGAAACGGACATGGCTCGGTATATCACGATCTTCCAACCGCCGACCGCGGATGAGCTTGTATAAACGGCCACCCAGCAGACGCCTTGTGCCGGGTATCCCTTGTTCGCGCCATATTTCGCCGGTAGTGCCTCGGCGATGGCGTTGCTCTGACGAGAGGGTAAGGCTAGGCCCATCCAGCAGGAAGGAGATCCGGTAGCCGGGCCAGGCCGCCCCGCCCTCTCGCAGGATGGGCGGCGGTGAGCAATCAGCGCAGGATGGAGTCGCCGTCGGCGCGGCGGGGGCCGACGTCAGGGGGCGCGTCCCGTTCGGCGTCTTGCCGTCAGCGCCGGTCGCCGCTATACTCGCCGCAGCACGGATGTTCTACGGAGGATGGGAAG
This sequence comes from Thermomicrobiales bacterium, assembly GCA_036563365.1. GTDB lineage: Bacteria > Chloroflexota > Chloroflexia > Thermomicrobiales > CADCWN01 > CADCWN01. Next base: position 5,709 of record DATCMP010000643.1, on the reverse strand, counting down.
GAGGATCGCGATGACGACCGAGGAAACCCGCCCCGCCCTGCCGCCGATCGTGGACCGCGACACCTGGCAGGAGCAGATCGCCGCGCTCCTCAAGCGCGAGAAGGCGCACACCCGCGAGGGCGACGCGATCGCCGCCGCGCGTCGGCGGCTGCCGATGGTCGAGGTCGACGCGTCGGCACCGCTGATCGGGGCGCGCGGGGCGGTCACCCTCCTCGACGCCTTCGAGGGGCGGACGCAGCTGTTCGCGTCGTACACGATGTGGCACACCGGCCTCCCCGCCGCCGACCAGTGCGAGGGCTGCACATTCAACAACGCCCACGTCCTCGAACTCGGCTACCTGCACTCGCGCGATGTCACCTTCGCGGTCTTCTGCGAAGGCCCGTTCGAGGAGAGTAACCGGTATCGGGCGTTCATGGGCTGGGAGATGCCGTGGTACGCCGTGTCCGAAGCGTCTTTGGAGCGGATCGCGCCCGGGGGCCACTTCGGGATGAAGGCGTGCTACCTGCGCGACGGCGACCGCGTGTTCGAGACGTACTGGACCACCGGGCGCGGGTGCGAGATCATGGGCAACTCCTACGGGATGCTCGACATGACGGTCTACGGCCGTCAGGAGAGCTGGGAGGACTCCCCGGCGGGCTGGCCGCGGCGCTTCGACACCTCCCGCGGCGGCAACGCCTTCCGCCTGGATGGGCGACCGATCTCCCAGTGGTCGCGGATCGCCGCCGGGCGCTCCGACGACCTCGGCAACTCTGGGGCGACCCCCACCGGACACCGCTGCGAGTGAAATTCGCCGTTGGCGACCATACGACCTCGGCCGACGCGAAAGGAGCGGGGGATGAGCATCGCAGACGAGCCGACAACGCGGGTGGAACTCCAGGCGCTCCTCTGGCGGATGCGCGCCGATCTCGAACGGTTCGTCGCGGAGGCGGGGCCGACCCGGATGGAGCTCCCCGGCGCGATGGGCGAGTGGACCCTTAAGGACGCCGTGGCCCACCTCAGCGCCTGGCGCTGGTGGTCGGTGACCCGCCTGGAGGGTGCCGTGCGTGAGGAAGCACCGAGCCCGCCGTGGGATCCCGGTCTCGATGAGGGCGACGAGGCCGATGTCGACCGGATCAATCAGCAGTTCTACGTCGCCAGCCGCGGGTTGCCGGTTGCCACAATCCTGGCCGACTCGCGCGCGACGTTCGATCGCCTCGAAGCGGCCCTGCTGGCCCTGCCGGAAGCCGATCTTTTCACGCCGGGGCGCTTCGGTTGGCTCCACGACTACCCCGCCGCCGCGATCGTCACCGGGAGCGCCGCGCATCTCTATGAAGAGCACGCGCCGGATATCCGCGCCTTCCTCGATCGCAGCGCGTCGCGTTGACGGGGCCGGAACGGATTTCCCGGTAGCGGGCGGCAGATGGCTGCCTTCTGTTCGCCTTGTCGTTGGGATGTTCGCGCCATGAACGGACTCTTGCGTGTGCGCGGCGGGAAACCGCATGGTTCTGGCAGGGGTGAGTTACCGACTTGCCCTGCTGGTAACGTCCCTGAGCCGTGCCGTTGCTACGGGTTTGAGGACACGAGGGGCGTATGCGGATCGTCGGCGTGGTGATGACGCCCCTGCGCCATGCCCTTACGCTGCGGCTGGGGTAGCTTCGTACGCCGCAGAGCCGCGCCCCCGCGCCGTGCCGTTATCCACCGACACCGGTGATCGACGGCTAAGATCACCTCAGCGATCCCATGGCGTTGCCAGCCGGGCGGGCGGATACCCCACCCCAACTAAAGAGCAGCGCACGTTATCACACCCGACATAGCGCCGGGCCGCGCTCCGAACCCTCGCCGCTGTGATGGCGCATCTACCCCTTTTCGCTGCCCTCACCCATGTGATCCGCCTCCCCTCCCCGCGCCATCATCCCCACCCGCACAACTGTTTCACATAAAACATCCCCCCGTCCACGCGCCTCACACAAATCGCGGGCGGGCGCGTTCGCGTAGGACGATGATGGGTCGCAAATAGTGGTACGTACGCGGGAGAACGGTCGTCGGGCTGCTGTCCATGCGCCTCACACAAAATCGGCTTTGGACAGATAGTCCACGCCCACTGCGCCGTCCATGCGCTTCACACATTCGATGGGCGTGGACATCGCGGGTAGGCTTCGGTCGTGTTCCGCCGGGGCCACCGATCTGAGGCGGCAGCGCCCCCCTTTCGCCCTTCACGGCGTCCACGCGCTTCACACTCTGGTGTGCGTGGACAGCGCGCGTTGCGACACGCCACGTTCCTCTTTGGTATCGTTCGCGACACGGTGTGGATTACCAAACTTTGGTAGTCAGCAACGGTGGAAGGTGCGGGGAGCGAGAACAACCCTACCGCGGGACGTTACCAAACGTTGGGGCGCTCTCGGGTGGTGCGTCCGTACCCGCATAGAGGGGGTGTGAATGTCGCAAACACAGCCAGATTTTATCCGCGCGCATCGCCACTGCGCGCGCAATCGCGAGGAGATCGCCCGCAGCGAGCTCTGCGGCTGCTTCCATTGCCTCGCCATCTTCCCACCGCGCGAGGTCACGCTCTACATGCGCGAAGCGGAGGAGGAAGACGATAATGCGGGCAGTACGGCACGCTGCCCGAGATGCCCCGTGGATGCGGTGCTCGGTTCGGCCTCTGGTTTCCCGATCACGCCAGCCTTTCTGCGGCGAATGCAGCGCTACTGGTTCGCGGGTACACAGCGCAGCGCGCGGATCGCGCAAACGCTCGAAGGAGACCCGCGTGCGACCGGGGCGTACACCGTCGCGCTTGACTCCGTTAGTCGGTGGCGGCAAAGACCGTTTGACCCGCTGGATGATCATCGAGGGGTGACGGTCACATTCGCCGATGGGATTCCCTGGCGCGCGATCTTCTACTCCTACGCCAACATCGCGCGAGAAGCCGAGCGCAACCGCACATCCGGCGAGAATTTGCACGGTCGTTTCTTCTGGGAGCCGGATATGATCCTGGTGGATGAGGTCAGCCGCGAACGGATCGAGGAAGTTGTTGCCCATCTGATCGCGACCGGCGAGTTCGCCGCGATCTTCCAGCGTGCCGAGCAGACGAGCGCGGAGGGGTAGCGTGCCGCGTCGCGCCCGACACGACGCCCCCCGCCGACGGTGAGGTCGGCGGGGGGCGGGGATGCAACAGTCTGCGCGACCCGGTTGCGATTACTGCGGGAACGGGATGCTGCCTATTTGCCCGTCGGTCGGCGTGGTCCCGATCGCGCTCGTAAGGGTACTGACCGTCCCATGGATGACCAAGCCGGGCCGCGTATACGGCTTCTTCATCGCCATCACCTCCTTGCATGAGTCCTCGCGGGGCCACGCGGCCCCATCGCGCCCACTATAACACGCGAGGCCGCGATGGCCGCCACCCCGCCGCCTTGCGCCGCGACGCCCGACGGAGACTCGGTATGAACGTCGGTAGATGAGCGGACGCGCTGTCAACCACCGCACGCTCGACAGGTGCGGTGTTACCAAACTTTGGTAACGCCGCTGCTCGCCAGCGCCGTGCCACACACCCTCAACGGAAACGTGGCGATCCCGCGTCGGCGGCTCATCCCGGACGGTCTGCGCCCGCGCTCCGCTCTTGACGGGGAACGGGGACGGGATCATCCACCCTTGCGCGGGTAGATCGTCTCGCCGCGCGTCAGCATCGCAACGTATTGTTCGATGCGGCGGGCGCGCGTCTCCGGCTTCTTGGCGTCGCCGACGCGGTAGATGATCGCGTAGCGGTTGGTGCTGTCGAGCGCGTCGAAGAACCGCTGCGCCTCGAGGTTCGCGGCCAGGGCGGCGGCGAGATCGTCCGGTGGCGTGGCGGTACTCGGCGGGGCGTAGGCACGCTCCCAGCGGCCATCGGCCCGGGCGCGTTCGACCTCGCGCAGCCCGCCGGGCTGCATCCGCCCGCTCTCGATCAGCTTCACCGCACGATCCCGATTAATCGCCGACCACCGGCTCTGCGGGCCGCGCGGCGTGAAGCGGATCAGCCAATAGGCGTCGTCGAATTTGGCCCCTTGCCCGTCGATCCAACCGTAACAGAGGGCGCTCTCGACCGCCTCGACCTGCGAGACGGTCGCGATCCCGGTGTCTTTCTTCGCCAGCTTCAGCCAGAGTCCGCGCGCCGTCGGCGGTTGCGCCGCCAGCCATTCCTCCCACGCCGCCTGGGAGGGGAATGCCAGGATCGGCAACCCGCCTTTCGTCTCGGTCATCGCGCCCTCCACCGTCATCTGGCGGGGCAATCCCCGCACGCTCATCGCCCCGATCGTAGCACATCCGTGCGGCTACGGCGTGGCGGGCGCGACGATGGCATGCGCGGTGCAAACGCCTCGGTCTATAGGCGGCGGATCGCGTGTCGGCGGCGCCCGTCTGGCGTGTCAAATACGCGGTCGTACGGTATGATGTGGGGACTATTCGTCGTTAAATAGCCCCTTCGGCAGTGCGCGGTCGGATCGCGCGGTGATGAGGTAGCGTGTCACCTTTTCCGTCGTCCGAGGCGTTGCGCGCCCTGATCGCGCAGTTGCCGCTGGCCCTCTTCGCGGTGGACCGCGATGGCGTCGTGCTCCTCGCCGAGGGCGGGGCGTTGCGCGATGCCGGACCTCTCCCCGGCGACAGCGCCGCCCCGCCGCCCGCCGCGCTGTCTCGCGATGACCCGGAGCTACGGGAGGCGCTGGCGCGGGCGCTGGCGGGCGAAGCGGTTGCCGCGACCATCGCGCTGCGCGGGCGGACCTACGACGTGCGCGCCGCGCCGATCCGCGACGCCACCGGGGCGATCGGCGGGACCGTTGGCCTGGCGCTCGATGTGACTGCGCGGGCGCTGGCCGAGGAAACCTATCGCGGCTTCTTCGATGGTGCCGCCGAGGGGCTTTTCCGCCTCGCCCCCGACGGGCGGGTCACGCTGGTCAACCCCGCGCTGGCGCAACTCCTCGGCTACGCCAGCGCGGCGGAGCTGCTGGCGCTGGCCTCGGACTTCGCCACCACCCTCGCCGCCGATCCCGCGCAACAGCGCGACCTCGCCGCGCTCCTCCGCGACCTCGGCGCGGTGAGCGGGTACGAACTCGCGACGCGACGGCGCGATGGCACGCCGCTCTGGCTCGCGCTCAACGCCCAGGTGGTGCGCGCCGCCGACGGGCGGATCAGCGGTATCGCCGGGCGCGCGGAGGATATCACCGCGCGCAAACAGGCCGAGACGGCGCTGGCGGCGAGCGAGGAGCGTTTCCGCTTGCTGGTCGATGGGGTGGAGGATTACGCGATTTATATGCTGGACCCGGATGGGCGGGTGGCGAGCTGGAACGCGGGTGCCGCGCGCCTGAAAGGCTATGCGGCGAGCGAGATTATCGGCCACTCGTTCGAGCGGTTCTATCCGCCCGAGGCGCTGGCGTCCGATAAGCCGGGGTCGCTCCTGCGCGAGGCGGTGGCGACCGGGCGCGCGGAGGACCACGGGTGGCGGGTGCGCCAGGATGGGCGTCGGTTCTGGGCGCATGTCGTGCTGACCGCGCTGCGCGATGAGCGCGGTGCCTTGCGCGGCTTCGGGACGGTCACGCGCGATATCACCGAACTGCGGGAGACGGAGGCGGCGCTGCGGATGAGCGAGGAGCAGTTCCGGCGCGCCTTCGAGGACGCGGCGATCGGCATGACCCTCGTCGCGCCGTCCGGGCGGCTCCTGCGGGTGAATCACGCCCTCTGCCGCCTGCTGGGGTATAGCGAGGC
>DATCMP010000641.1:0-6668 GCA_036563365.1 Thermomicrobiales bacterium | reverse complement strand
CCCCCCCCCCCCCCCCCCCCCCCCCCCCCCCCCCACGACCCGCTCACAGCGCCTTGATGATCGCGTCGGCCATCTTATCGGTGCCGACGGCGGTCGGGTCGTCGCGGTTCGGCTTCAGGTCGTAGGTGACATCCTTGCCCTCGGCGATGACGGCGGCGGTCGCGGCCTCGACCCGCTCGGCGGCGTCGATCTCGCCGAGGTGGCGGAGCATCAGCGCGCCGGTGAGGATCTCGGCGGTCGGGTTGGCGACGTTCATGCCGGCGTACTTCGGTGCCGAGCCGTGGATCGGCTCGAAGACCGCGCCCGCCGCGCCGATGTTCGCGCCCGGCGCGACGCCGAGCCCCCCGATCATCCCCGAGCAGAGGTCGGAGAGGATGTCGCCGTAGAGGTTCGGCATCACCAGCACATCGTAGAGGTCCGGCTTCTGGACCAGCTGCATGCACATGTTATCGACGATCCGGTCGTTGAACTCGATGTCCGGGTACTCCTGCGCGACTTCCTGCGCGACGTGGAGGAAGAGGCCATCGGTGTACTTCATGATATTCGCCTTGTGGACCGCCGTCACCAGCTTGCGCTTGTTCTGGCGCGCGTACTCGAAGGCGAACTTAACGATCCGGCGGCAGCCCTCCGGCGTGATCATCTTGATCGTGATCGCCGCGTCCTCGGCGACCTGCTTGGCGCTGTCCGCGTTGATCGCCTTGATCACGCGGCTGGCCTCGGGGGTGCCGGTGTCGAACTCGACGCCCGCGTAGGTGTCTTCCAGGTTCTCGCGCACGATGATCAGATCGACATTGTCGAAGTTGGCGCGGACGCCTTTATAGGTCTTGGCCGGGCGGAGATTGGCGTAGAGGTTCAGCGCCTGGCGCAACCCGACGTTGACCGAGCGGAAGCCGGTGCCGATCGGGGTCGTCGTCGGGCCTTTGATGCCGACTTTGTTGCGGCGCACCGATTCGACGGTGGCCTCGGGCAGCGTCGAGCCGTGCTTCTCCTGGGCGACCATACCGAGATCCTGGTAATCCCAGTTGAATTCGACGCCGGTCGCCTCGACGACGCGCCGCATCGCTTCGACGACATCGGGGCCGATGCCGTCGCCCGGCATCATCGTGACGTTGTAGACCATGATGTACACCCTCCCACTTGTGCAGGCGCTGCCGGGTGGCCCCGCCGCTGGGGCTACACGCCCGGCGCGTGCGTCGCCATTGTATGTCAACCGGGCGGGCTGTGGAAAGTCGCGCGGCGCAATCGCGCGTTGTGTGGTGGCTCGGGGAGCTTCCGGTATGTTGGCCGTTGACGATGAGCGAGGGCCGCGTCGGGTGGTAGACGGCGGGCGGTGGTCGTGGCGGGGTTCAACCGTCCGCCTCACCGTTGTATGATACGCCCCTTCGCCGCTCTTGTTGGCTTGCGTCCGCCGGGTGGTATACTTAGCGAGCGCGAGGGATTCCTTTCACGTTAGGCGTCGATGACGCAAAGGCTTCTCCCAACCTATCCCCCAGCCGCCCGCCCGCGCACGCGCCCGTGCGCGACGGCTCCTCCGGGGTGGGGTACGAACGATTGTGCGGCGGATTCTCACCGCACAGGACGGCATTTTTCAGACAATCCAGGTATCACTACCGCATACGGCGAACCTGTTGATGGTGATGCCGCAGCGCGGTCTAGGCGTATCATTTGGCGATCCTGTCGGCTGTTCGCTTGCTGGTCGCCGACCGGTCAGCGACGTGAACGTGGAAATAGCCTGGCGCAGCGTCACGGAAGCTTGATGAAGGAGCAATAGATTCATGTCAACCGCCATACCGACCGAGGCGCGTACCATCGGCCAACTGCGGGCCAGCGGCTACACAGTCGTGCCGATCCGCGAGGAAATGCGCCGGAACCTGATCCAGAAGATCCGCGACGGCGAGAGCCCCTTCCCGCATATCCACGGCTACGAGGACACCGTCCTGCCGCAGATCGAGAACGCGATCCTCGCCGGCCAGGATATGATTTTCCTCGGTGAGCGCGGGCAGGCGAAGACGCGGATCTCCCGCAGCCTGATCAACCTCCTCGATGCGGTGACACCGGTCATCGCGGGCTCGGAGATCAACGACGATCCGTTCACCCCGATCTCGAAGATGGCGCACGATCTGATCGCCGAGCACGGCGACGATACGCCGATCGTCTGGTTGCCGCGCGAGCGACGCTACGGCGAGAAACTCGCCACCCCCGACACGACGATCTCCGACCTGATCGGCGAGGTCGATCCGATCAAGGTCGCCGAGGGGCGCTACCTCTCGGACGAGCTGACGCTGCACTACGGGCTGATCCCGCGCACCAATCGCGGGATTTTCTGCCTCAACGAACTCCCCGATCTCTCCGAGCGGATCCAGGTCGGCCTCCTGAATATCATGGAAGAGCGCGATGTGCAGGTGCGCGGCTACAAGATCCAGTTGCCGCTCGACATCTACGTCGTCGCCTCGGCGAACCCGGAGGACTACACGAATCGCGGGCGGATCATCACGCCGCTGAAAGATCGGTACGGCTCCCAGATTCGGACGCACTATCCGAAGACGATCGAGCAGGAGATCGAGATCATCGAGCAGGAGAGCGCCCGCTTCGATGTGGACGGGTACAAGGTCACCGTGCCGCGCTTCATGAAAGAGGTCATCGCGGAGGTGACGCACCTCGCGCGTCGCAGCAGCGATATCAACCAGCGGTCCGGCGTCAGCGTGCGCCTCTCGATCGCCAACTACGAGAATCTGGTCGCCAGCGCCCTGAAGCGCGCCATCCGCCTCAACGAGAAGGAGGCCACGCCGCGCGTCAGCGATCTGCCCGCGCTCGTCGCCTCCACGATGGGCAAGATCGAGTTGGAGTCGGCGGGGGACGGTCGCGAGGACAAGGTGGTGGACAAGCTGATCCAGCACGCGGTCGTCAACACCTTCGCGCGCTACTTCAACGTCGGCGACTTCCAGGATGTGATCGGCACCTTCGAGAACGGCCGCAAGATGGAAGCCTCGCCGCTGACCCCCTCGATGGATTACGTCATGGCCGCGTCCCAGAGCGCGTCGATGAAGACCGCGCTGGAACACCTCGGGGCGCAGGGCAACCCGGCGATTGTCGCCTCGGGCGTCGAATTCGTCCTGGAGGGTTTGCACCTGAACCGCAAGCTGAACAAAGACCGCTCCGCCGCCAGCACGCGCTACCGGCGCTAGGCGGTACGGGGCGGTTGAACGCAGAGACGCAGAGGGGAGGGAGCGCGCAGAGAGGGACGGGGAATTTTGGGTAGGGCGGCGAATAGGTTGCGCTTCGTGACAAACTCTTCTCCGTTTCCTTCTCCTTTCGCTCATTCCCCTCTGCGTCTCTGCGTTCAACCGCCCCCGTATCCGACTCGATCTCGCACCTAACCGAAAGCAGGTGATCCGATGGTTTTCCGCTACACCTACGGCCGCTGGGACGGGAAGCAGGAGCTGGACTCGTTCGACGCCGATGAACTGATGGAGGCGCTGTCGGACGAGTTGATCGGCGACGGCGATATGATGAACGCTTTGCGGAAGATGATGCGCAATGGCGATCAGGGCCGCATGGATGGGCGGATGCCCGGCTTGCAACAACTGATGGAGCGGCTGAAAGAGCAGCGCCAGCAGCAACTCGGCCAGCACAACATGGATGCCGTCATGGATGACATCCTGCAGAAGCTGGAAGCGATCAAGGAACAGGAACGCGCCGGGATCGAACAGCGCCTCAACGATTCGCGGCAGCAGCGCGGCGAGAACGGCGAGCAGCAGGACGGTCAGCGGAACGCCGGGGAGCAGGGGCAATCCGGCGAATCCGGCGAGGGCGAGCAAGACGGCCAGCAAGGGCAACAGGCGCAGTCCGGTGGTCAGCAAGGAGACAAATCGCAGGGGCGGCAGAGCCAGGGGCAGCGTGGTCAGCAAAATCAGTCCGGTCAGCAGGGCAGCCCGATGGGCGGTCAACAGGCGCAGCAAGGCCAACAGGGCGGGCAGGGGCAGCAAGGTGGCGACGGCGAGCTTGACCAGGCGACGCTCGACAACCTGCACCGGATGCTCGAAGAACGGGCGCAGCGGAAACAAGAATTCCTCGACAGCTTGCCGCAGGACCCCGCCGGACAGATCAAGGAGCTGCAAGACTACGACTTCATGGATCCGCAGGCGCGCGAACAGTTCCAGGAACTCCTCGCGATGCTGCAACAGCAGGTGATGCAGTCGTTCTTCCAGGGGATGCAGCAGGGCTTGCAACAGATGACCCCGCAGGATCTCGACGGGGTCCGCGAGATGGTCAAAGACCTCAATACGATGCTGGAAGAGCGGGCGAACGGTCAGAATCCCGACTTCCAGGGGTTCATGGACAAGCACGGCCAGTTCTTCCCCGGCGCGGAGAACCTGGACCAGTTGATGCAGCAAATGCAGCGCCAGCAGTCGGCGATGCAGTCGTTGCTCGATAGCATGTCGCCCGAACAGCGGCAGCAGTTGCAGTCCACGATGGACCAGTTGCTGCAAGACGACCGCTTGCGTGCCGACCTCGCGCGGCTGGCGCAGAATATCAATCGCCTGATGCCGGTCGAATCGGAGTCGTACCCGTTCACGGGTGAAGAACCGGCCTCGCTGCAAGAGGCGATGCGGGTGATGCAGAACCTTCAGGGTCTCGACGACCTGGAGAAGCAGATGCGGCAGGCGTTGAGCGGCAACGTCGAGGGGATCGACCCGGAGATGGTCGAGAAGCTGATGGGGAACGAGTCGGCGGAAGATGTGCGCCGCTTGCAGAACCTGATCAAGATGCTCGAAGAGGCGGGTTACGTCGAGCGCAAGGGCCGCAAGCTGGAGGTGACGCCGCGCGGGATGCGGAAGATCGGCCAGAAAGCCTTAACGGACATCTTTTCGCATCTGAAGAAAGATCGGGTCGGGAATCACGTCACCGATCGGCGTGGCGCGGGCGGCGACCGCACCGACGAGACGAAAGAGTACGAGTTCGGCGATCCGTTCCTGCTCGATCTGCGCGGCACGCTGATGAACTCGGTGCGGCGCGAGGGGATCGGTAGCCCGCTGAAGCTGAGCCCGGACGACTTCGAGGTCTATCGCACCGAACTGTTGACGCAGACCGCTACGGTGCTGATGGTCGATATGAGCCGGTCGATGTTTCTGAACGACTGCTTCTTCGCCGCGAAGAAGGTAGCCCTGGCGTTGGACAGTCTGATACGGGGGCAGTATCCGCGCGACACCCTCCACGTCATCGGGTTTTCCTTGCTGGCGCGTGAGTTGAAGCCGGGGGCGCTGCCGGAACTTGTCTGGGACGAGTATCAGTACGGCACGAATATGCAGCACGGCTTTATGCTCGCGCGGCAACTGCTCGGGCGGCAGAAGAGCGCCAATAAGCAGATCATCATGATCACCGATGGTGAGCCGACGGCGCACTGGGAGGCGGGCGCACCCGAGCCGTACTTCAACTATCCGACGAGCTACCGCACGGTCGAGGAGACCTTGAAAGAGGTCGTGCGCTGCACGAAGGACAACATCATCATCAACACGTTCATGCTCGAACGCGGGTACCAGCTGGAAGACTTCATCAATCAGATCACCCAGCTGAACGGCGGGCGCGCCTTCTTCGCCGAGCCGGAAGCGTTGGGCGAGTATGTCCTGGTGGACTTCGTCAACAACCGGCGCACAACGAAGCGGATCCGTTGAGATAGCCGCTCATCAGCAAGCGTAGAACACCCCCGGCCTCATTGAGGCCGGGGGTGTTTCGTTTTGCCGGACATTACCCCAAGGCGGTGCTGTTGACCTGGGCGGGCGCACCTGGGCCAGGACATAGTGAACCGCTTGAATAAGCGGGTGGTGCTACCAGGGGTGATTGACCCACGCGGACAGGCTTAGGCCGGGCGCGTGCGCCAGTGGAGCAGGGCGAGGCAGATGAGGAAGAGCCCGCCCGCCATCGCGCCGAGGGCGATGACGAAGGTATTGCTCCCGGGTAAGCCTTTCAGCATGATGTCCTTGAGGAGCGCGCCGCCATAGGTGGCGGGCAGGGCATACGAGACGGTGAGGGCCGGTTGTTTCAGCGAGTCGAGTGGCAGGGCGAAGCCGCCGAAGAAAACGATCGCCAGCAGCGCCAACATCGAGAACTGCACCGCCTGGCGCTCGGAGACGGCCAGCAGCGAGAGGGCCAGGCCCAGGCCGATCGAGGCGAGGGTCATCAGGACGAGGGTCAGGGCCACCCGCCACGGATCGCCGAAGAGCGGCACGCGCAGGAGCGGGCTGATCAGTACCCCCAGGAGCAAGGCGCTGACGGCGAGCACGAAGAAGAAATAGGCCAGGTATTTGCCCAGCAGCAGTTGCAAATTCGAGGTCGGGGCGATCTGGTAGAGCTCGAAGGTGCCGCTCAAGCGTTCGCGTACGATCGCCAGCGCCCCGAGGCTGACGGCGGCGTGCTGGACGATCAGCGCCAGCATCGCCGGGGCATAGAACGAGATCAGGTCGGAGTTGAGCCGGGTGACATCCTCGGTGTCGGCGGCGAGCGGCGCGATCGCCACCTCGGGCGGCACGCTCGTGAGCCGATCGAGCGCGGTGCTGAGATCTTGCAGGCTCTTGCGCGTTTGCGTCAAGCCGATCTGCTCACCGATCGGGCGCGGGTCGGGGGTGGCGAGGGTATTATCGGCCCGCTGCAAGGCCCGATCCGCTTCCTGC
>DATCMP010000059.1:0-4768 GCA_036563365.1 Thermomicrobiales bacterium | reverse complement strand
TCAGCAACGAGCCGGGGCCGTCGATCGACGCCGCCAGCCGCAGCGGGATTCCCGCGAGATAGCAGAGGTAGGCCGCCGGCAACGGACTCTGGCGGAACGAGGTGAAGATGATCGCGCCGTCGAACGCGCCCGCGCGCACCGCCGCGATGATCGCCGCCTCGCGCGCCGGATCCTGCGGCAGGCGGCTCCACGGGTCCATCCACGGTGCCTCGTAGGTGATCACGTCGGCGATGTCGGGATTCAGGCGCGCGGCCTGGGTGCCGACCGGGCTCGCCAGCAGGGTGATCGTGGCGTCCGGGAGTGACGCCTTGATCGCGTGGATCGCGGGGGTCGTCACCAGCACATCGCCGAGGTTATCCAGGCGGACGGCGAGGATCCGCCGCGCCTCGCGCCAGCGCGGATCAATCATCGGCCACCTCCCCCGCCGATGCCGCCAGCGGTGCCTCGCGCGCGGTGGCGGTCAGGGTCAGGATGCGGTCGATCGTCGCGCTCGTACTGAGGTCGCCCTTAAGCGGCAGGATGACGGTACGACCGCCGACCGCCCGGACGGCATCGGCCTCCGGCAACGCCGCCCCGGCGTAATCGCCGCCCTTCACATGGATGTGGGGGCGGAGCGCACGGATCAACTCGGCCGGGGTGTCCTCGTCGAAGAGGATGGCGTGATCGACCGCATCGAGCGCGGCGACGAGGGCCAGGCGGTCGCGCTCGCCGTTGATCGGCCTGCTCGGCCCTTTCAGGCGACGTACGCCGCGGTCGCTGTTGACGCCGACAACCAGCAGGTCGCCGAGATCGCGCGCCCGGCGCAGGAGTTGGATATGCCCGGCATGGAGGATGTCGAAGACGCCATTGGTGAAGACGATCGTCCGGCCCTCCCGGCGGGCCGTATCCAGCCGCGCCAGCAGCGCGGTGCGACCCGCCGAAGCGGCATCGGTAGCCTCGACCCGTAGGCTGACGCGCCCGAGCAGTTCTTGCCCCTCGACGATCGCCGTCCGTCGCTTGGTGACGGCGATCCCCGCCGCATCGATCCCGATCCGCACCGCCCCCTCCGGGTCGGCACCGGCAGCCAGCGCGAGGGCCAACGCCGCCGTGAACGAGTCGCCCGCGCCGACATCGTTGGCCTGGGCCACCGGGTGCGCCGGCAGATGCCGCGCCGCGCCACCCCGATCGAGGAGGAGCACCCCGTCGCTCCCCAGCGTGATCGCCGCGTGCGCGGTGTCGATCGCGGCGAGCAATTGCCGCCCCACCCCCTCCACGGCGGCGAGGTCGAGCGGCCCCGTCGCGAACCGCGGATCGACCAACCGGCGCGGCTCAACCGCCTGCCGCGCTTCCAATAAGTTCGGGGTGATGATCGTCGCCCCCGCGGCGGCGAAGCGCCGGGGATCTTTCGTGTCGATGACCATCGGGCAGGGACGGGCGTCCCGCAGCGCCCGCAAACGCGCGATCACCGCGCTCGTGACAACGCCGTAGCCGTAATCCGCGATGACAACGAGATCGCAGCGGGCAAAGGCGTCATCGAGGCGTTCCAACAATCGCGCGTGGGCCCGGGCCGAGTCGGTGCCATCGCCCTCATCGTAGCGGACAACGTACTGCCCGTCCGCCAGCACCCGGCACTTGTGGAGCGTACACGTATCGGCGTCCGTGACCAGCCACGCATCGTCTACCCCCCGCGCCCGCAGAGCCGCACGGAGCAGCGTCGCCGTGGTGTCCTCGCCGACGAAGCCGAGCAGGATCACCTCGGCACCGAGCGCCCGCACGTTGGCGGCGCTATTCGCCGCGCCGCCCGGCAACCGTTCCTCGCCCGTCTTCCGGACGACCGGCACCGGCCCCTCGCTGCAGAGGCGCGCGGCGGTCCCTTCCAGGTAGCTGTCGAGCATCACGTCGCCGATCACCAGCGCGCGGAGCCCACGGAAACGCCGAACCGACTCGACGGCGGTAGTCATAACCTCCTCCAATGTACGGAGCCCTGGCATGCGATGGCGTCTCCGCGACCGACCATCAACTGCCGACCGCCGACGCCCAGCTTCGCGGGCGGTAGTGCAAATCCGCCGTCGCGCCGATCCCCTCGATCCCGCGAATGAGTTGCAGGGCGTGGCGGGTGTCGCGCGCGACGAACGTGGGCGTGCGGATCGGGCTGGCGGGCGACGACTCGGTGCCGAGATCGACCAGGACCGTCCGACACCCGGCGCGATTGCCGGCCTCGCAGTCATCGAGGATGTCCCCGATGAACCATGAGCCCCCCAGATCGAGCCCCAGATCGGACGCCGCTTGCAGCAGCATCCCCGGTTGGGGCTTACGGCAGTCGCAGCGAATAGCGAGCTCCGGCACGGTGCCGTCGGGGTGGTGGGGGCAGTGGTACACGCCGTCGAGGCGCACGTCGGATCGGGCGAGTTCCCGCGCCAGATGGTCGTGCATCAGTCGCAGATCATCCGCCGTGAAAAGTCCCCGCGCGAGGCCCGACTGGTTGGTGATCACCACGAGTCGGAAGCCCGCGGCCTGAAAGGCCCGCAATTCCGGCCCGAGGTCGTCGTAGAGGATGAGCTCTTCGGGGCGAGAGGGGTAATGGCGCGCGTGGACGAGCGTGCCATCGCGGTCGAGAAAGATGGCGCGATCGGTCGGGTGGCCGGTCATCGCCCACCCTCCAGCAGATCGGCCCCATCCATCTGCCCCGCGAAAGGGGGTGGGAGGGCCACGGTTTCACCGGCTTCCGCGCGCGCCAATTCCGCCTCGATCACCTCGCAGAGGAGGTGGGTGACAACCTGATGCAATTCTTGCACGAGCGTCGTCTCGCTCGCCGGGACACGGACGGCCAGCGTGGCGTGCTCCGCCAGGCGGCAGGGCCGCGCGCCGACGATCGCCACGGTCGCCAGCCCGCACTGCCGCGCCGCGTACGCCGCCCGCACCAAGTTCTCCGACTCCCCGCTCGTGCTGAAAAGCAGCAGGAGATCGCCGCGTTGTCCGAGGCCGCGCACCTGTCGCGCGAAAACCTCCTGATAGCCGTAATCGTTTGCGATCGCCGTGAGTGCCGCACTATCGGCCGTCAGCGCGATGACCGCGTAGGGAGCGCGCTCGCGCCGGAAACGCCCGACCAACTCGGCCGCGAAGTGTTGCGCTTCGGCAGCGCTGCCGCCATTGCCGGCGACGAGGACCTTGTGTCCGCCGTCTAGCGCCTCGACCACGCGCGCCGCCACCTCGGCCAGGGTCGAAGCGCAATGTTGCAGTTGATCCAGCGCCTCATCTAATTGCGCTCGACGTTGAGCGATCGCGACGGTAAGGGGTTGGTGATGCCGCCCGCCCCCCGCCGCCGCATCCGGTAAGCTCGCCGTGATGGTCGACAACATTGCGGGATCGTTCCAGCTCATTGTCGCCTCCTGTCACAACGCGACCGCCAACCGCAGGACCCCTCGAACTACAACTATCTTAGAGCGCTACCGGGTCGATAGCCTCGGGCGAATGCCTAGTCGGTCTTCGTTCTTTCCAACCAATTTTCGTGCGCTTGCACAAGAGGCGAGCGATGTACGGTCACCTGATGAAAAAATACGGGCGACTGCCTTCCGGGCGCAGTTATTGCCCCTGGGATAGCATACGTACACTGTTTTCGTTTTATGTCTTGTTCCGCCCGTGCAACGCACGGAGGACGAGGGCGAGACGGATTTGCAACGCTTCGTCGAAATTGCGCGGATCCAGCCCGGCGAGCGAGGCGATCTTGTCGAGGCGGTAGCCGAGGGTATTGCGATGGATCGCGAGGCGACGTGCGGTCGTGGAGGGGCAGCAATTCTCCGCGAAGAAGGCGTCCAGCGTATCGAGTAGCTCCGGCTCGTGGTCGAGCGGGCTGAGCAGGTGCTGCGCCAACTCCATCTTGGTCGATTCGTCGCCAAGGCCGACGAAGGCCGCGACCCCCAGGTGGTCGAGGCCGTGGACACCGTTCGGCCCCTGCAGGCAACGCCCGAGCGAGAGGGCGGCGCGCGCATCCTGGTACGAATGCGCGAGGCCATGCAGACCGGGGTGGTGCCGACCGATACCGATGCTGATTTCCGCATCGGTATCGCGACGCAGCCAAGCCAGCAGCGCGGCGCTCGCCCGCCGCAGCGCGCCGAGATCGGCCCAGGAGGAGGTGCCCGTATCCGGTGCCCCCCGATCGGTGGCCCAGGTCGCCAGGTTGCGGGTATTGCTGGCCTTCAGCACCGCCACCTCGCCATCCCCGAGGTAAGCGCAGATCGTGTCGTTCGGCAACGTGAAGAAGCTGACGATCGAGCCGATCAGGAACTGGATGCGCCGCTCATCCGCCTCGCCCTCGGGGGTGAGGATGAAGTCGGCGGCGTCGATCAGGATCACCGCGCGCGGCGGCACCAGATCCAGGGCCAGGAGCTTGGCCTGACGCAAGATCGTCGCTTCGTCGGTGACGAGCCCCTGGAGGACATCGTGGACGAAGGCATTCTTCAACGCATGGCGATCTTGGAGCTGGTTGATCCCGATCGTCTGGCTAACGACCAGATCGACGATGATCTGCGCCAGGCGCGGCGAGAGCCCCTCGTCATGCCGGGGCTGAGCGACGATCACCTCACCTGCACGGCTATCGAGACGCAGCGGCACACGCAGATATGCCGGTTGGAGGGGCGCACCGGCCAGGTGCAACGGCAGGCCAATAGTGCTGGCGTCGCTCCCGGCGACGATGTAATCCCGCTCGTCGGTCACGGCGACGACGGTCTGGAGCACCTCGGCGGCCTGCCGCGCGAGCGCCGTTGTAACCTGCAGATAGTCCACCCCTGGG
>DATCMP010000639.1:0-6002 GCA_036563365.1 Thermomicrobiales bacterium | reverse complement strand
GTGGATATGGACAGCCTCGCGGCGATTGGCACCCCGTCCAGCCTGACGTGCCCCGAATGTCACGGGCCGTTGTGGGAGATGAACGATCGGTCGCTCGTCCGCTTCCGCTGTCGCACCGGCCACGCCTTCACCGCCGAAAGTATGCTCTCCGGTCAAGCCGAAGCCGTGGAAGACGCCCTCTGGCTGGCGATCAATACGCTGGAAGAGCGTGCCCTCGTCTCCGATCGCCTCGCCGCGGACGCCCGCAATCGCCAGCATAGCCTCATGGCCGCGCGCTTCGCCGAGAATGCCCAAGAAGCGCGACAGCAGGCCGAGATCATCCGCAGGGTCGTCTTGCAGACGGCGGGGGCCGCCGGGATTGATGAGGCGGCCTTCGAGGGGCAGGCGTAAGGGGGGCAGCCCGGGGCTCGTCCCCCGCGTAGTCACGAAGATTTACTCCCGGCCAGCGCCGCCCCGGTGTGCGCCGTGACGGCTGCGGGGCCTGTGCGCGGGGGCGAGTGGCGGCGGGGCCGTCGCGCGCAGGAGGCGGGTGATCTCGTCCGGGGGCATCGGCCTGCCGAAGTAATACCCCTGCGCGCGGTCGCAGAGGACGCTGCGTACCAGCGCGACCTGCTCCGCCGTTTCCACCCCTTCGGCCACCAGTTCCAGGCGGAGCGTCTTCGCCAGCATCGCGATCGCCCGGCAGATCTCGATATTGCGCCGATCGATCCCGAGTTCCCGGATGAAGGCGCGATCAATCTTCAGCACCTCGACCGGGAACTGCCGTAGATAGGCCAGCGACGAGTAGCCCGTGCCGAAGTCATCGAGCACCAGGCGTACGCCGATCGCGCGCAGGCGGCGCATCGTCTCCAGGGTCGTCTTCGCCTCGCCCATCGCCGCCGTTTCGGTGATTTCCAGGCGCAGGAGCCGCGGCGGGAAGTCGGACTCGCGGAGCGCGGCGGCCACCGTATCCACCAGTTCCGCGTCGCCGAACTCCCGCGCGCACAGGTTCACCGCGACCGTCAGCGGTCGATGTAGCCCCGGGTCATCCAGCCAGACGCGCCCCTGGCGGCAGGCTTCCGCCAAAACCCAGCGCCCGAGGGGGCGGATCGCCCCGCACGACTCGGCGATCGGGATGAAATCGGCGGGCGAGACCCAGCCGCGCTGGGGATGCGGCCAGCGCAACAACGCCTCGACCTCGACAACATCGCCGGTCTTGAGGTCCACGATCGGCTGGTAGTGGAGCGCGAACTCGCCCTTGTCCAGGGCCGTCCAGAGGTCGCGTTCCAGCGCGAGGCGGTCGGTCAGGGCCGCCTGCATCACGGGGTCGAAGAGAGTGTAGCCCGCGCGCCCGGTATCCTTCGCCCGGTAGAGCGCCACATCCGCATCGCGCAACAGGTCCTCGGGGCGGGCATGGCCCGGCTGGTTGAGGACGATGCCGATACTCACCGTGATCCGCTGCTCGCGGCCCGCGAGTTGAAACGGCGCGGCCATGACCGTGGTCAGCCGCTCGGCCACCGTGACCGCATCCCCGACATCGAGCACGCGCTCCAGCAGCACCGTGAACTCGTCCCCGCCCAGGCGGGCCAGGATCTCGCTGCCGCGCAGGGTCGCCCGCAACCGCTCGGCGACGGCGACGAGGAGCCGATCGCCGGTGTCGTGGCCGTGCGTATCGTTGACATCCTTGAAATGATCGAGGTCGAGGAAGAGGACCGCGCAATACCCTTTCGTCTGCTGGGCGTGGGCGAGCGCTCGGCCGACCCGCTCCACGAAGAGCGCCCGATTCGGCAGCCCGGTCAGGGTGTCATGCGTCGCCTGGTGGTGCAACCGCTCCTGAAAGGCCCGCCGCTCGGTCACGTCGGACATATGGCCCTGCCAGCAGATCGGCTGGCCGTCGGCGTCGTGGACGACGATCGCCTCGTCGCGAATCCAGATCAGTGCACCGTCTTTCCGCCGATAGCGATATTCGATGGCGAGCGGGCCGCCGGTCGTCGCGCTGCGGGTCGCCGCCGCCGCCACCTCCGGGCGATCGTCGGGGTGGATAGCCGCCGTCGCCGGGTCGGCCTCATCCAGCCATTCCTGTTGCGTATGACCGGTGAGTTCGCTAATCCGCGGGCTGATATAGCGCGGCACGCGGCTGTGCCCGATCGGGTTGACATAGACCACCGCCGGGATCTGCTCGGCCAGGGTGCGGTAGCGCGCTTCTTCAGACCGGCGATCCGCTTCGGCCATAAGGCGTGCGGTACTATCTTCGGAAACCCCCATGATGCCAACGAGCCGACCCCGCTCGTCGCGAAGCGGCGTATTGGCGACATGGGCCGGGAATGTCGCCCCCGATTTGTGCCGCGCGACGAATTCGCCCATCCACGCTTCGCCCCGCCGCAGGTGGGGCCAGACCGTCGCCGTCTTCGCGCGCTCGGCGGGCGCCACCGTGAGCGCACCGATCGGCTGCCCGAGGGCTTCCTCCGGTGTCCAGCCGTAGAGGGTGGTGGCGTGCCGATTCCACTGGGTGACACGGCCGGCCATGTCCGTGGTGATCACCGCGACCGCTAGCTGATCGAACACCCGTGTCTGGCGCTGGAGCGCCCGCTCGGCGGCCTTCTGCGCGGTGATGTCGCGGAAGTAGACCACCACGCCGACGGGGGACGGGACGGCGCGCACCGCGAACCACAGCGCCAGCGGCGGGAATGGTGCCTCGAAACCCACGATTTCGCCGGAGGTCGCGGCGCGACGCAACTCCGCGTCGAAGTGGGTGCCGGTCAGTCCCGGCAATCGCGCCCAGATGTCGGCACCCACCAGCGCACCCCGCGGCTGACCGAGCAACGCTTCCGCGCGAGTATTCAGGTAGCAACAGCGCCAGTGCGTGTCCACAACCATGACGGCGTCGGTAATACTCTCCAAGATCGTTGCGCTGATAGCCGATCGCGCATCATCGTCCGGCGTGGCTACGAAGAAACGATCGAGGGCAAGCATCGCCACGCTCCGAGCATTAATCGCGCATATTGCATCAAACAGCATAACAAATGGATCTGGGGGGCGCCTGTAGATGAGATTATAGTGGTCCCGCTCGGCGCTGTACATGGCATGAGGGTCGTAAATCTCCCCTTTTTGTTGGCAGTATTGGCCGGGGAATGGCGACA
Organism: Thermomicrobiales bacterium; assembly: GCA_036563365.1. Taxonomy (GTDB): domain Bacteria; phylum Chloroflexota; class Chloroflexia; order Thermomicrobiales; family CADCWN01; genus CADCWN01. Next base: position 2,883 of record DATCMP010000639.1, on the reverse strand, counting down.
ACAAACACAACCATTCCAGAAGGGTGTACCACCGGCGGTACACGCGGTAAACAACAAATCCGGCCCCCTCGATTCGGCGCGGTACAACACGAGGGAGGGATGTGGGCCGACAGCCAATAGGGGAGCTGTCGGCCCACATAAAGGAGGGATGGAGGAAGTCTAGATAGTAGTATTTCACAAGAGTGTAAAGGTGCCGGTAACAAGCGTAGCGGCGACGGTCAAGAAAACGGGCAGAGTGAATGACGACTCCGTCCTCCGCGCCCCGTTCTGCCGTGACCTTCTCGTGGCAGTACCCGGCTCAGGGCAGCAGGCCGAGGCTGGCCGCCTTATGGACCGCCTCGGCGCGGGTGCCACAATCGAGCTTATCGAAGAGCCGCTGCACGTGCATCTCCACGGTACGCGGGCTGACGTGCAGCGCGGTGCCGATCTCAGGGCTGGTTCGCCCCACCGCGATCAACTGCAATACGTCGCGCTCACGCCGCGAGAGGCCGCCGTGGGCGAGTTCTCCAGCGGCCCGCCGACCGAGATGCCGCTCGACCGGTTCGCCGAGCGCCGCCAGTTCCCCCGCGATACGTGCGGCGAGCGGCTTAGCCCCGAGCTGACGAGCAACGCGGTGGGCGTCGGCCAATTGGCCGACGCCGGACTCGCGCTCCCCCGCTTGCACGAGCGTCGCGCCGACGCGGCGCATCGTCACCGCGCGCTCGAAGGGGGTATCGCGGTCGCGGAGGAGTGCCTGCGCCCGGCCAAAGTGCGACGCCGCCCCGACAACATCCCCATCGAGCAACGCGGTCTCGCCGAGGGCGTGGGCGAGGGCGGCGAGGGGATCGGCTTGCCCGGTTGCCGCAGCGATCTGCGCCAGGGCGGCGGCGCAGGAGCGCGCTTCGCCGTCGGCATCGTGTTCGGCGCAGAAGGTGACGGCCCAGTGCAGAATCGGCACCACATAGTGCCGCTCCTCGGTCCCTTCCCACCGTGCCAACAAGGTACGGCACCGGCTGACAGCGGCCTCGATGGAGCCGGTCTGCTCGTCGGCGAGGGCCAGCCCCCAGAGGCCGATCAGTTCCACCGGGACCAACTCGATCCGTCGGGCCAGCGCGATCGCCTCGACGAACAGGGGACGCGCATGGCGCGTCTGCCCGGACAATACTTGCACCAGACCAAGGATGGCGGAGGCGACGGCGCGCGCATGTGGCACTACGTCATCAGCCGCCAGGACCTCGCGGCAAAGGACGGTCGCCTGCTCCCAATCCCCCGTTTGACGCAGCACCACGGTTAAACAGGCGAGACAGAGTTGGCCGGTCGTCGCGGCGTCATGGGTTTGGCAGAACGCGAAGGCCGCCTGATAGGCCGCCTGTGCCCCGGTGTAGTCGCCCACATGCTCCAGCGCGTCGGCGAGACGGTGGTAAACCTCCGTCGCCGCCCCGGTGAGATGATCTTCCAGCGCGAGCGCCAGCCCGGCGCGCACCAGGGTCAAGCCCGCGTCGCTCTCCCCGAGGCGAGCGCGCACATTCCCTTCCAGTCCGAGGATCCGGGCCTGGAGATCCCGGCGTGCCGCGCCGATCGCCTCGGCCTGCGCGATCGCGAGGAGTTCGAGCGCCGCGTGATACCCGGCAGCCGACCGCAGGTGTACCGCCGCGCTCAGCCGTTCGATCGCCGCTTCGGCGGGGTGGGCGCAGTCGGCAAACCCCGCCGCCGCGCGTTGTCGCGCCGCCAGGGCCCGCTCCCAATCCCCCTGCAACTCGTGGACACCGGCCAGGTGCCGCTCGGCCACCGCCATCCGGTACCGCTCGCCGTGTTGCCGATAGGCGAAGGCGATCTCGCGCCAAATCTGGCTTGCCTCGCCTAACTCGCCGCAGAGTTCAGCGCACCGGCCGAGGCGTTCGAGCGCGACGAGTCGTTCCCGTTCATCGGTACCCTCGGGCCAGAGTTCCAGCGACCGGCGCACGGCCATCGCCGCATCCCGGTAGGCGTGGACACGGCACGATCCTGCCGCAGCATCCAGAAACGCCGCACGCGCCCGGTCGGGCTCCCGCCCTGCCAGCCAGTGCTCGGCGACGATTGCGGGGGCGATACCATCAGCCTCCAAACGTTCCGCCACCTGCCGGTGCAATGCGCGCCGACGCGACCACGGCACATCCAGGTAACACGCCTCGCGCGTCAGGGCGTGTCGAAAAGCGGCGCGACCGGGCGCGATCTCGGTGATCAGGTTGCGCTCGGCGGGCACGGTGGCCCAGTCGTCCTCCCCCGCCAGAGCAGCGACGAGGTCGATGTCGAACTCCTGGCTGAGTACGGCGGCGACCTCCAATGCCCGGCGCACCCTGTCAGAGAGCCCGTTCAGTCGCAGCAGCACGGCGTCGCGCACACTTTCCGGCAGCGGCAACTCCGCCCCACCGCCGAGTTCGAGTCCCGCCGTTCCGTGGTGCAGACGTTCTCCGAGTACCAATCCGGCGACGAGTTCTTCCACGAAGAATGGCACCCCTTCGGTGCGGTCGTAGATCGCCGCCGTCAGGGCGGGATCCGGCGATGAACCGAGCGTGCGCGCGACGAGGTGCGCCGTCTGCTCGCGATCGAGCGGTTCGAGCGCGAGTTCCGTGAAGCGTCCTATCCGGCGCAAATCGCTCCGCAGCCGCCGCACCGGGTGGCCACGCGGGATCTCATCGCTTCGGTAAAAGGCGACCATGAACAACGGCAACTGGCCCAATGCCCCGATCAGGGCGGGGAGTAATTCGAGCGTCGCGCTGTCAGCCCAGTGCAAGTCGTCGAGGAGAATCGCCAAGGGCTGTCGCTCGGCGAGGGCGGCGAAGGCGACACGAAAGACCTCGAACAAGGCGGAGCGATCGCCCTCGGCGGTCGCGGCGGCATCGGGCATCGCCAGCGCGAGAGCCT
>DATCMP010000637.1:0-3910 GCA_036563365.1 Thermomicrobiales bacterium | reverse complement strand
CACCGGGTCCATCTCCGACTTCGACTGCGCCACCAGCTTGTCATACTCGGGGTTCTGGTAGCGCGGAGTGTTGCCGAAGCCCCAGCCGTTCGCCTTGCTCGGTATCTGCGCGGTGGTGAACGCGCCGAAGAACGCCTGCGGGTCCGGGGTGTCGGGGTTCGTCGTCAGCATCTCCAGGTCGGCGTAGAAGTGGGCGGCGGTGTCCGGGTTCCCGGCATCGGAGGAGAAGTAGACGCCCGAGTCGATACTCTTCAACTCCGTCTGCACGCCGAGCTTCTCCAGGCTGTCCTTGATCAGCTCTTGCTCCTTCTGGCGCAGGGTGTTGATCGTCGTCTGGAAAAGCACCTTCATCGGCACGCCGCCCTTGGCGCGATACTGCCCGCTCTTGGTCCAGCCAGCCGCGTCGAGCGCCTTGCCGGCTTTGTCCAGATTGAACTCCCAGGGCAGATCCTTGTTGGTCAACGACTCCGGGCTGTTGAGGAACGCGGCGGTCGGGTCGCCGGCGGGGCCGTAAAGGACCTCCGCGATCGTCTTGCGGTCGGCGGCGAGGGTGAATGCCTGCCGGACCGCCTTATCGGCGAAGAACGGGTGCGGCGCTTTAACCGACGAGCGTTCGCCGTCGATCTCCTTGTTCGGGTCGGTGAGGTTGATGTAGATTCGCTCCACCCCGAAGCCGTTCTGGAAGCCGACCTTCCCCTTCGCCCCCGAGCCGGTCAGTTGGTTCAGGACCGACTGCTCGATCTGCAAGTTCCAGGCGATGTTGTAATCGCCGGTCTGCAAGACCGCCCGCGCGGCGGAGACGGCATCGCCGCCCCCCTTCCACTCGATCTTGTCGAAGAACGGCCCGTTGGCGTCGCGCCAGTTGGGATTGATTTCGAGCGAGGCGCTATCGCCCGGCGCGAAGTTCGTGGCCCGGTAGGGGCCGGTGCCGACCGGCTTGAGGTTGCCCGCGAAGTTCTTCGCGCTCTCCCCGATCCCCTCCTTGAAGATATGCTCGGGGATAATGAGGCCGTAGTAACCGACGAACGGGATATACCAGCCCGGCGTCGGCTCCTTGAAGCTGATCTTCACCGTGGTATCATCGATCGCTTCGACCTTCTCGACCCCGTTAAAGTTCTCGATCGTGACGGCGGCGGTCTTCTCGTTGGTCACGTACTGCCAGGTGAAGACGACATCCTTCGCGGTGAACGGCTGCCCGTCGCTCCACTTCACGCCGGACTTCAGCTTCCAGGTGACGCTCTTGCCGTCTTTCGCCACCTGCCCATTATCGAGCGAGGGGATCCCGTCGGCCAGGAACGGCACGAGGGTATCATCTGGGCCGTAATCGGCCAGCGGCTCATAGACGACGCGGGCGATGTCGGAATCTTTCGTCCCCTGGTTCAGGTGCGGATTGAAGGTCGTCGGGGCCTGCCAGTAGAGGATCTTCAAGGTGCCGCCGCCGCCGCGCTTGGTCGCGCCCGGGCCGAGGCCGCCGCCCGTGCCGAATGGTCCCTTGCTGGCCGAGCCGAGGCCCCCACCGCCGGTTGCGGGGGCCGCGCCACCGCTCGCCGCCGTACCAGCCGGGCGTGTCGCCTGTGCCCCGGCGGTGGACGACGCCCCGCCAGCGGCGGTCGTCGTCGCGGCGGTGGTGGTGGTGCTACTCGAAGCGGTTGTCGCGGTCACCGGGGCCGTGGAGGCCGCGGGCGCGGTTGTCGCGGTCGATGTGCCGCCGCACGCGGCCAGGAACCCGGCGATCGCCGAGGCCGAGAACCCGAGCGCGGTCGCCCGGCGCACGAAGTCGCGTCGCCCGATCGCCCCCGCGGTGAATTGCCGCATCAGCTCGCGCGGCGTGGTTGTTCGCTCCATTGCGTTGCTCCTATCCCTGGACACAACGTGGCCTACCATCATGGGAGGCCCCGTAACCGACCATTGATAGTAGCACCACGCTATGCCGTTCTCAAGTGCGTACGGTCAGGTTCCGCGGGAGCCGTTATACTGCCCGCATGAAGGCGACGATCGTGATCGTGAATTGGAACGGCGCGCGGCTGTTACCCGCCTGCCTCGAAGCGCTCCGCGTGCAAACGCGCCCGGCAGACGCGATCATCGTCGTGGACAACGGTTCGCGCGATGCGTCGCTGGACCTCCTGGCGCGGCGGTTCCCCGAGGTGCGTGTGCTGGCGCTGCCGCGCAATCTCGGCATGGGCGGCGGCACCAACGTCGGGATCAGGGCGAGCGAAGGCGAGATCGTCGTCGCGCTCAACAACGACACGATCGCCGATCCGGGCTGGCTCGACGCGCTGCTCGCCCCGCTCGAAGCCGACCCGACCCTCGGCGCGACGATGTCCACGATGCTCTTCGCGCACGCCCCCGCATGGATCGCGGCGGCGGGGATCACCGTCCACCGCAGCGGATTGGCGCTCGAAGACCTCAGCGGCGCGCGCTACGCCGATCTCCCATCAACGCCCCGACCGATCTTCGGGCCGACCGGGGGCGCGGCGGCCTACCGCCGCGCGATGCTCGACGATATTGGCCTCTTCGACCCAGACTTCTTCATGTACCTGGAGGATGTCGATCTGGCGTGGCGGGCGCGGTTGCGCGGCTGGTCGTCGCTCCACATCCCCCAGGCGACGATCCGCCATATCTACTCGGCGTCGAGCGGGCAGGGCTCCCCCCTGAAAAGCTTCCATCTGGCGCGCAATCGGCTCTGGACCCTGCGGAAGTGCTTGCCGAGCGCGTTGGCACGCCGTCACGGTACGGCCATCGTCGCCTATGATCTCGCGGCCTGCGCCTACGCGCTCCTGGCGAATGATCGGGCGAGCCTGCGTGGCCGCCGCGCCGGCCTACGCGGCGCGGCGATCAACGACAAACGCCGCGCGATCCAGGCACGGCGCACCGCCAGCATCGCGGCGCTGGAAGAGTGGCTCCAACCGGCACCAACCGCACGCGCACTCTTGCAGAGTCGCCAGCGAATCAACGCATTAGCGCAACCACCGCAGACACCAGGATAGGTTGCCGTTTCGGCAGATCGGCCAATAAACGTGGACCGTCGCAATCTATCAACCTCAGCGACCCTCTTCCGACACGGCAGAGGGTCCGCTGTTACTTTTCTGCGGAGGGTGCCCTAGCCGATCGTGGTGTGGCGGGGTTGCGCCATTATCGCTGTCTCACGGTAAAGAGGAAGCTGGTGCCGAGGGGCGAGTATCACCCCTGGCACATACCCTGCGTGCAACACCCCTCATGCGGTACGACCGCAGTTGACGCTATGCGAGGAGGCAAGGATGAGCGGGCAGCAGCAAGGCAAGACACCGTTCGAGCGCGAGACGGAGGGTGCCCCTAAGGGCAAGGAAATCGACTTGCAGGAGGTGGCGCGATCGGTCAACAGCGGTCGGGTAGAGGCCGAGGAACAGTCCGTCCCCGAGGATCTATTGCGACCGGGCAACGCCGAGGCCACGGGCCGCGAGCCCGGCAAGCAACCGTCGTAAGTTCGGGAGGCGTAGATGACCGGACAAGAGCAGCAAAATCAGCAGGCCCAGCAACACGAGGAGGGCGAGGCGAGCGGGAGCCAACTGGACCTCCAGGCCGTCACGCGCGCGATGGCTGGCGAGACCCGGGCGGGCGGGGAGCAACCGATACCCGACTTGCAGGTACGAGAGATTTACGCCGACGACACCGAGTCCGACGATCAGCCGTCGTAGTCGGCGATCATCCCTTTCGGACGCATCCATGCCGAGGGGGTTAAACGCAGCGTGGCCCACCCTAACGGGTGGGCCACAGCGGCGATCGATCAATGTGGTAGCGGGGGGCGGATTCGAACCGCCGACCTTCGGGTTATGAGCCCGACGAGCTGCCGCTGCTCCACCCCGCGACAGATGATCGACTTCGTCGATCGGGACCATCACCAGGATGGCGATGGATACCGGCGAACGTTGAC
>DATCMP010000634.1:0-1619 GCA_036563365.1 Thermomicrobiales bacterium | reverse complement strand
GAATCCCGGAGGCGGGCGGGCCGGCGACGCCACAATCACCGCGCTCTACATCCCCTTCGGCCCGACCGGCGGCACCACCCTCCAGCCTACCCCGTAACACCACCCGCGCCCGCGCTGGCACGTTGCGAGGCCGGTCCCGAGGATGTCCTCGGGACCGGCCCAACACTTGTTCCGCCACATGCAGCATGACTACCGTGGCCGCCCTGTCATCCGCGGCAGGCCGGAATTCTGCGTGTCGAACGCCCCCCACACGCGCCGCGTGTCCGCCAGCATCTCCCGCTCTTTCACGCCGTTGTCGCGTAGGGTATCGGTCGCCGCGATCACCGCGCAGGCCTCCAGGGCGGCGCGCAGGGCGTTCGTGAGCGCGTGGTCGGGGCTGGCGTCGTGGGCGAGCGAGAACGCCAGCGCGTCGTCCAGCACGAGGCAGTCGGTGGGGTCGAGGTCGAGGGTCGCGGTCAGTCCATCGAATCCGACGAACTTTATGGTGTGGTGCTCCTTGCGTTCGACAACGTAGGTGGCGGGCCAGTCCATCGGGCGGGGGCACCGGCGAGGCAGCTGGCGGGTCACCGCGCCGGTGTTGCTCGTCGCCGGACGAAAAACGTTTTTCGTCCCTAGTCGGCGGGGGCGAACTGGCGGGCGTGATCGCGATAGGAACCGCGCAGCGGCAGCGGCTCGCAGATCGCGTCGAGCGCCTCGCCCACCAGCGCCAGCACCGGGGCGGGGGGCTCCTCCCCAGCCAGCCGCGCGAGGTCGGCCCACACGTTCGCCGGGGTGAAGGACTGCGCCAGCGGCGTCGGGATCTCGTTCTCGGCCAGCTCGGCGACGAGGGCGGCCATCAGTGCGTTGATCGTCGGCATGGTGATCTCCTTTTGGCGTATATGCTAGGCAAAAGGGGTATGTCGCCCCCTCGTGCATCTTGAATGAGGGGTCATCGAGGCGGGGGGTCTTGCAAGTTGCACGCAAAGACTACGTAGTTGATTGCGTGCAACTTGCAAGAGGGGTTAGGCAGCGCGGAGGCGATCCCCCCCTCGTGCATCTTGAATGAGGGTCGGGGCGAGGGCGGCGGCTTGCGCCACCCGTTGCCGCCACTCGCTCCGGCTCGCCACCAGCGTGAGCACATCGTCCTGCAATGGGCGACCGCAGCGTGCCCGATAGGTGGTGACCATCGCGGCGGCCTTACAGCCCTGGTTCAGCAGGGCGACCGGGGAGAGGAAACGGGTGGCACGCATCGCGGGGGACTGGTGCCAGGCGGTGACGACGTGATCCTGATGCCAGCAGACCCGCCCGAACTCCGCACCCTTGCAGTCGCACAGGATCGCGCCGGTAGTGGTGTCGAGGGCGGTGGTGTTGATCCGCGCGGCGTCGTGCTCGCTGTCCGACTGGAAGTCGGCGATCCCGGTCCGGTCGTCGCAGCCGATCAGGGTCAACTCGGCGGGGCTGTGCAGGGGCTTCGTCGCGACACTCATGGTACGATTACCTCCTGAGCCGAAAGGCTCTGTTGCGGCCTCACCGTTCGCTTACCAGGGCTTAGCGGTGAGGCCTCTTTGCGTCCGATAGGACTTTACCTATACGTAACTATTATATCGTTATATGAAACTTTGTCAAGCTGTATCCGTATC
>DATCMP010000633.1:0-5037 GCA_036563365.1 Thermomicrobiales bacterium | reverse complement strand
CCCCCCCCCCCCCCCCCCCCCCCCCCCCCCCCCCCCCCCCCCCCACGACTCAGATCTCGCCACCCCCCTCGATCATTTGCAGGGCTTCGAGTTCCGGCGCGATCCCCTGGAAGTTGCCCGGGGACGACTCGACGAAGGCATAGCGCACGACACCCTCACCATCGATGATGAAGGTGGCCCGCTGGTTCGGCAGCGGGCCACTCTCGACCGCGACGCCGTAAGCCTGCACCGCCTTGTGCCGGAAATCGCTCAGGAGCGTCACCTTACCGGCCGCCTCGCACTGTTCGGCGAACTTCTGCAGTGACGGCACCTGATCGGTGCTGACGCCGACGATCCGCGCATTCAGATCCTTGAACTTATCCACCGCGTTTGCGTGCTCGACGATCTGTCGCTCGCAGGTCCCGGTGAATGCCTTGGGGAAGAAAAAGAGCACCAGATTCTGCCCCTTGAACTCATCGAGGGTGACTTCTTTGCTGCCCTCGCCGTACAGGGTGAAGTTCGGCGCTGGCTGACCAACTGCAACCACATTAACCTCCATGTTGCTCAAGCACCTATTACTACACGCACCTCGTGGCAGCTGTTTGTCAGCACGCCCAGCAGACGTACCACACAATCCTACCGCCTCCCGCACGACCTGACCAATCGTGATCACCACTCGCGCGGATCGGGTACGGCAAGCGGCGTGCCACCCTGCGCCGCCGATTCGACCGCAACGAGGCCAGGTAAGGTATAGTCAAGGCCACTAAACACGTCGATCGGCACAGCAATTTCGCCGCGTGCTGCCGCCAGGAAGTCGCGCAGGAGCCAGTATTCGCTCGTGCCATGCCCGCCGATCCGCGCCTCGGGCGGCGCGGCGAGCCGATCGGGGATAACATGCTCGGCCTGCTCGGCAAGGGCGTGCCACTGCGCTGGCGCGGTGAAGAGCGACGGTTCGTGCTCGTCGGCGAGCCAGACTTTGCTCGTATCGCCATGCCCGCGCCACGCCTCGTAGCTCCCCGCCGTCCCCTGCAACGAGTAGTAGGCCATCTGGTGCGGGCGCGGCGAGACGTGATCGACGCGCACACGCAGGACCACACCTCCCGTAGTCGTCATCTGCATCAGGTGCATCGTCGGGTTGTTCACGCGCGGGTCAAACTTGCCGCCGGGCACCGCAAGGGCGCTGACGGTGGCGACACGGTAGCCGGTGATATAGAGGAGCGGGCCGAGGCTGTGGGTGCAATAGACCGAGAGCTTGCCCTGGCCGCGCCAGGTCAACGAGCCGTCGTCGTTGAACCAGAGCCCGCGACAATCGTGCAGATATTCACCCTCGCCGAAGTAGATCTCGCCGAATCGGCCTGCTGCGTGCAGGCGCTTCAGCAACTCGACCTCATCGAGATAGCGATAGTTCTCGGAGAGCATGTAGACCGCCTTGCTCGCACGGGTCGCCGCGACCAGCGCACGAGCATCGTCCAGCGTATCAGCGGCGGTGACCTCGCTCAGGACATGCTTCCCCGCCGCCAGCGCCGCGATCGCCTGCCGCGCATGGAATTGCAACGGCGACGCGATGATCACGGCATCGATCTCGGCAGCCAGGAACTGCTCATAGTCGGTGAATGCCCGCACCCCTAACTCTGCTGCCGCCGTCCGCACGCGCGTCGCATCGACATCGTAGAGGGCCGTGACCGTTGCGCCGCCGACCACCCGGCAGATCCGCACGAAGCTTTGGCCGCGCCGCAAGCCGATCACACCGAAACGAAGCTCCGGCATAAGATTCCCCCCTCCCTCGGCCCCCGCCCCAACGTGTGGAGGGGGCGACTCGATAAAGATCTTCGCCTTCCGTACAGGTTCGGCAAGCGCGGTGCCACAGCGTGGCACCCGGAGCGCCCGGCAACGTTCAGTGCTGCATATGCCGGAGCGCCTGGACCGCCCACCACCCTCCCGCTTCAGGAGAGGGTCGCCGCCGCAGCGGGGAAGGGTCATCCCATCCCCTGCAGCGGCTCACAACATCTTAACGAGTCACCCCCTCCTCGCGTCGAGGAGGGGGCAGGGGGGCGAGGTCCGTTCCCCTTGTACTCTCCCTACCCACCAACCCGCACGACCTCACCCGTCGCCAACGACCGCTGCGCCGCGATGGCGAGCAGCGTCGCCATCCGCCCGTCGTGGCCGGTGACGCGCGGGGCGGTGCCGTCGCGCACGCAGGCGACGAAGGCGCGCAGTTCCTCCTCATAGGCGGTGCCGAAACGATCGAGATACCAGTGGACATGCTCCTGCGTGATCCCGGCGCTGTGGCGCAAGACCGCACGGGTCCGCTCCGGCTGGGCAACCTCGACGCTGCCCGCCGACCCAAAAACCTCGGCGCGCACATCGTAGCCATAGACGGCCCGACGACTGTTGTCGATCGTCGCCAAAACTCCGCCAGTCAGGCGCATCATGATGATCCCGGTGTCGATGTCGCCCGCCTCGCCGACGATCGGATCGATCAGCACGGAGCCGGTCGCGTAGACCGTCTCGACCTCGCGGCCGGACAACCAGCGGACCACGTCGAGATCGTGCACGCTGGTGTCGCGGAAGAGGCCGCCGCAGGAGCGCATGTAGGCGGCGCTCGGCAATTGCGGATCGCGCGTGCGCGAGCCAACGATCTGCACCTCGCCAATCTGGCCGCTGTCGATCAGCTCTTTGGCGCGGACGAAGCCGGGGTCGAAACGTCGCTGGAAGCCGATTTGCAGAATCACGCCCGCGCGTTCGACCACCGCCAGCGCGGCATCGATCTCCGCCAGTTCGAGCGCGATCGGCTTCTCGCAGAAGATCTGTTTTCCCACCGCCGCCGCGCGCGAGATCAGCTCCGCGTGGGTCGCGCCGGGCGTGGCAATGACCACCGCCGTGATGCTTGGATCGTCGAAGATGCTGTCGGGATCGGCTGACCAGCGCGACGTCTCGGTGGCGGCGGCGAGCGCGGCGGCGTTCTCCTCCACGACATCGCTGATGGCGACGAGTTCCGCGCCCATAATCTTCCCGGCGAGGGTATGGGCATGAAAACGCCCGATCGCCCCCGCACCCAAGAGCCCGACCCGAATCTTCGCTGCCATACACGACCCCTTCCCCGTTCCACCGCTGACGACACACCGTCGCCGCCGATCTTCCCTCCACACAATGCCAGATTATGCCACGAAGAAAGGCACGACAAGGCATGGTAGACTCGTGCGGCGAATCGCGGTGCGGCGGCTTCCATGCCTCATCGCACACGACACCGTCTTCCAAAAATGGTAGCGCCTAAACTCACCCGGCCACCGGACCCATAGGAGAGAGAGGAATCATGCCGAAGATCGCGTTGATCGGTGCGGGGAGTGTCGTTTTCACCCGCAACCTCTGTAGCGACATCCTCTTCGCCCCGGCACTGCGCGAGAGCACGATCGCGCTGATGGATATCGACCCCGAACGGCTGGCGACGGCGCACGAGGCGGTCGAGGGGTTGGTCGCGCACCACGGCGCACCGGCCCACGTGGAGGCGACGACCGACCGCCGCGAGGCGGTGCGCGACGCCGATTACGTGATCACCACCTTCCAGCAAGGCGGGCTCGCGGCCTACGACCTCGACATCGCCATCCCGCAACGGTACGGCGTGGAGCAATGTGTCGGCGACACCCTCGGGCCGGGCGGAATTTTTCGCGCCCTCCGCACGATCCCGGTCCTCCTCGATCTCTGCCGCGACATGGACGAGGTGGCGCGACCCGACGCGCTGCTGCTCAATTACGTCAACCCGATGGCGGCGAATTGCTGGGCGATCGATCGCGGCACCGGGCGTCCCCACGTCGGCCTCTGTCACAGCGTTCAGGGGACGAGCGAGATGATCGCCAAGTGGCTCGACGTGCCGTATGACGAGGTCGTCTATCGTTGCGCGGGGATCAACCATCAGGCGTTCTTCCTCGACTTCCGCCACGGTCGCGACGATCTCTACCCGCGCCTGCGCGAGGCGATCGAACGCCCGAAGATCACCGGGCAGGAGCCGGTGCGGACCGATTTGATGCGCGCGTTCGGCTACTTCGTCACCGAGTCGAGCGGTCACGCCAGCGAATACGTCCCCTACTTCCGCAAGTCGGCCCAGATGGTCAACGACGTTCTCTCGCCGCGCTTCACCGATCCGCACGACGCCTGGCTCGATTTCGGGCGCACCGGCGGGTATCTGCGGCACTGCCGCACCCGCCTCGCGCGCGTGCAAGAGACACCGCCACCACCGCCTGCGGCGCGAACGCACGAATACGGCGCGGCGATCATGGAGGCGATCGAGACGAACATCCCCGCCAAGGTGAACGGCAACGTGCCGAATCGCGGCCTGATCCCCAATCTCCCCGACGGGTGCTGCGTCGAAGTCCCCTGCCTCGTGGACAGCAGCGGGATCGCGCCGACCGTCGTGGGCGATTACCCGCCGCACCTCGCCGCCCTCAACCGCACCAACATCAACGTGCAAGAGCTGATCGTGGAGGCGGCGCTATCCGGCAAGACCGATGCCGTCCACTACGCCATGCTGCTCGACCCGCTGACCGCCGCCGTCTGCACCCTGCCGCAAATCCGCGCCCTGACCGATGAGATGCTGGCGGCACAAGCGCAATGGCTGCCGCAGTTCTGGGGGTGACGAACCTCTCCCCCGGCCCCTCCCCTGAAGAGGGAGGGGAGCACACTATGGAATCAATGGCTTGCTGGCAAAGCATCGCCTCTCCAACAAGTCACCCCTCCCTCTTCAGGGGAGGGGCCGGGGGAGGGGTTAGACCACCCACAAGGAGACTCCACCATGACCCAAACACCATCACCGATCCGCTGGGGGATCCTTGGGACCGGGAGTATCGCCGACAAGTTCACGACCGGGCTGACGTTCCTGCCCGATGCCGAGATCGCGGCGGTCGGTTCGCGGACGCAGGAGGCGGCAGATCGCTTCGGGGAGCGCTTCGGGATTCCGCGCCGCCACGCGAGCTATAGAGCCCTAGCGAACGATCCGGAAGTGGATGTGATCTACGTCTCGACGCCGCACCCCTTCCACAAGGAGAACACGATCCTCTGCCTGGA
>DATCMP010000632.1:0-1793 GCA_036563365.1 Thermomicrobiales bacterium | reverse complement strand
ATGCGGAAGGTTTCGACCGACCAGCGCGATTCCCCGGTCGTCAGATCAACCTCCCAGTTGCCCAGGTGTGCGAGTGCCTGCGCGGCCGCCAGGCTCGCCTCGCTCGCGCGCAGGGCTTCCTCCGCGCGAACCCGTTCGGCCAGCTCCATCCGCGCGGCCGCGTAGAGCCGCGCGTTCGCCAGCGCCGCGGCCACCTGTCCGGCCAGCGTCGCGAGCGTGACTTCCTCCTCATCGGTGAACGGCTCGATCGCGCGCCAGACCGCCAGCGCGCCGATGACCTGGCCGCCCGTCACCAACGGCAGGCCGAGCCAGGTAATACCCGGGGTGTCGCCGAGCGGCCCGCTCGTGGGTACGCCACGTCGCCGACACTCCGCCGCGTAATCCGGCACGCGGAGTGGTGTACCCATGTCGACAACGGCCCACCCGAGCCCGCCCGCAGCGCGCGGCTGCCGATCCTCCCACTCGGGGCGTCGCACCCCATCCAGCACGAAATCGCGGTAGTTAAGCGTCCCCCCCTTCTCGTCGAGGAGGGCGATCCAACCATCGGCGACGCCGCTGACGCGGGCGATCTGCGCCCAGGCCAGATCGAGCGCGCGATCGAGGTCCAGTTCGCCGCTGAGCGCTCGCCCCGTCTCGCTCAACGCCGCCAGGTGTGCATTCTGCAAGCGCAGCGTCGCCTCCAACGCTCGCCGCTCGGTCACGTCCTGAATGATGCCCTGGCGTTTGATCGGTCGGCCGACGGCATCGCGCACGATCTCCGTCCGCTGGTGCGCCATTCGCACCGTGCCGTCGGGGCGGACGATGCGATGCTCCACGTCATACTGTCCGTCGCGCCCCAGCCCTTCTACCCGGGCGCGTAGTACCTCCGCGCGATCATCGGGATGGATCGCCGCCAGCAGCCGCTCCTGTGTCGGGGTGAAGGATTGCGGGGCATGGCCGAGAATACGAAAGATCTCGTCCGACCAAGTCAAGCGATCGGCGACGATGTCGTATTCCCAACTGCCGATGCGCGCGAGTCGCTGAGCCTCGGCGAGGCCGACCTCGCTGCGGCGCAATGCGGCGTGCCGCCGGGCGCGACCCAGGGCGATGCCGACCTGCTCGGCCAGCGCTATCAACAGGTGTAGATCGGCCTCCCCGAGCGTCGCCGCCGACTCGCTCTCCACATTGAGGATACCGAGCAACTCGTCCCCATCCCGGAGCGGCACCGCGATCGCCGACCCGCTCGCCCCGTGGGCGCTGATGAAGTCCGGATCGCGCCCTACATCGGTAACGAGTTCCGCACGCCCGGCCCGGGCGACCCGGCCCATCATCCCCTCTGTCAACGCGATCGCGAACGGGTGATAGTCGCGACCGATGCGCGTCTCCCCGACCAGTCGTTCGCCGTCGCACAAGAACAATCCCTGGCGGGTGTAACCGAGGTCTTCGGCCAAGGCATCGGCGACGGTCCTGGCGATGGCGCGCTCATCGAGTTGCGCGGCGAGGGCGGTGCGGACCCGGTCGAGGAGCGCCAGCTCGCGGGCCTGTCGCTCGGCCTCGGCGAAGAGCCGCCGGTAGCGCGCTTCGCTCGCCCGTACCGCCGCCGCCGCCGCCGTACGCTCGGTGATGTCGCGCATGATCGATTGCGTTCGACCATCAGGCAGACGCTTGACACTGGCTTCGGCTGGGAATGTGGTGCCATCCTTGCGCCGTAGCAGGCGCTCGAAGACGAGCGGGTCGGCACCCAAGGCGGGTACCACCAGGGGTCGGGCCGCGAGATCGGCGGGGTCGATGGTATCCATGGAGCGTAGTTGGAG
>DATCMP010000631.1:0-2279 GCA_036563365.1 Thermomicrobiales bacterium | reverse complement strand
GTCCAACTCGCGCAGCCGCTCGACGATCTGCTCGGTGACCAGCAGCGCGAGACCATCCTCGCCCTCTGCCAGCGCGTCGATCTCCGCCGCACCGAGCTCGGCGTAGCGCAGATTGAGCCGATCGCTCAGCGAACGGAGGTCCGACTGCGCGACCGCCTCGTGCCAGTGCAGGAACGACTGCTTGACCCCGCTGTCCTGCGTCACCAGCACCAGCAGGACGACCTGGTCCTGGATCGCGATCAGCTCGAAATGTTTCACGCGCGCGGTCTGCGACCGGGCCCGCGGTGCCGTGACGAGCGAGACGTTGCCGGTGTTGCGGGCCAGCAGCGTCACGGCCAGTTGCATCCAGCCCTCCAGCTGCGCCTCGACCTGGCGGAACTGGTGGCTGATCATCATCTGCTCGGACGGCGCGAGGCGCGGGTCGCCGATCAGATGCTCGACGTAGTAGCGATAGCCACGGTCGGTCGGCACCCGCCCGGCGGAGGTGTGCGGGTGATCGATCAGGCCCGCCCGCTCCAGCTCGACCATCTCGTTGCGGATCGTCGCCGGACTGAACGGCAGAGCGTAGCTCTCGACCAGGGCCTTCGAGCCGACCGCCTTCCGGGCGCTGACATATTCGTGGATGATCAGGCGGAGCAATTGCTCCTGCCGTGGGGTTAACCGCTGCACGATCCCCGCACCTCCCGATTAGCACTCTCCACCGCTGAGTGCTAACGGGCTATAGCATAGCAGTTGATACCGCCGATGTCAAGGTTGCTCCATTTTTATGGCAACTCGATGCGTGCAGGAGGGGGTGCGCCGATCGCGGCGAGATCGTGACCGGGAACGGCTATAATGGCCGCTGCATACCGCGCTACGAGACGTGTACCCCACGCCCGCGCCGTCAACGAAGCGCGCGGCATGGGGCCAGGAAAGGATCAACGAGCCGTGCTATGGCCGATCACGACGGAGATCAACGCGGCGGGGCATCTGGCGATCGGCGGGATCGATCTCCTCGATCTGGCCCGCGAATGGGGCACCCCGCTCTACATCTACGACGAGGCGACGATTCGGGAACGCTGCCGCGCCTTCCGCGCGGCGTTCGCCGCCCACTACCCCGGCGCGGCGGTCGTCTACGCCGGCAAGACCTATCTCAGCCCGGCAATCCTGGCGATCCTCCGCGCGGAAGGGGTCTGGCTCGATGTCTGCTCCGGCGGCGAACTCGCCCTGGCGCTGCGTTGCGCCTTCCCCGCCGAACGGTTGGTCTTCCACGGCAATAACAAGAGCGAGGATGAGTTGCGGCTGGCGGTCGAATCGGGCGTCGGGCGGATCGTCGTGGACAACGCCCTCGAACTCGATCGCCTGATCGCGCTGGGCGACGAGTTCGGGCGACGCGTGCCGATCGCGCTGCGGCTCAATCCGGGCGTCGGCGCGCACACCCACGAATACCGGCTCACCGGCGTGGTCGACTCCAAATTCGGTTTCCCGACGATCGATGCCCAGGCGGAGCGGGCGGTGACGCGGGCGCTCGGCGCGGCGACGATCGAGTTGCTGGGTTACCACTGCCACATCGGCGCGCATATCTTCGAGTTGGAGCCGTACCGCGATGCCGTCGCGTCGCTCTTCCGCTTCGCGGCGGAGATGCGCGATCGCCACGGCTTCGTCCCCGCCGAGATCAGCCCCGGCGGGGGGATGGCGATCTCCTACACCCCCGGAGATCAGGAGCGCCAGCCCGCCCCCGACCGGATCGCCGCGATCATCGGCGGCGCGCTGCGCGACTGCGCGGCGGCGGTCGGCTTGCCCGCCCCCCGCACCTGGATCGAGCCCGGTCGCGCCCTCGTCGGGCAGGCCGGGGTTGCCCTCTACACCGTCGGCACGGTGAAGGAGATCCCCGGCGTCCGCAGGTACGTCGCCACCGACGGCGGGATGGCCGACAACATCCGCCCGGCGCTGTACGGCGCGGAGTACACCGCCGCGATCGCCAATCGCCCCGGCCCGCACTTCCACGTCGCGCCGACCCCCGCCGCCGAGGGGACGTTAAGCACACGACTCGTCGGCAAATATTGCGAGTCGGGCGACATGCTGATCCGCGAGATCGATCTGGCCGACGTCCAGACCGGGGAACTGCTCGCCCTGCCCGCCTCCGGGGCCTACAACCTGGCGATGTCCTCGAATTACAACCTCGCCTTCCGCCCCGCCGTCGTCTTCGTCAACGACGGCCAAGCCCGCCTCACGCGTCGCCGGGAAACGCTGGACGATCTGCTTGGCGCGGAAGTATTCGAGTCGTGGGGGGGGGGGGG
>DATCMP010000629.1:0-6382 GCA_036563365.1 Thermomicrobiales bacterium | reverse complement strand
CGAGGTTGCATCGGCCGTCGCCCCCCTCTTGTGACCAGATATCAGGCCACCAATACATTCAATTCGCAATTCGCTTACCCGTCAAGCAGGGAACAGGAGCAAGCAGAAATGACGCTGAACAGATAGCTAATAACCCTTTTGTCCTAATATGATCATGCCACCAAGCGCACTGTAACGGATTTTAAGCGAAGAGTTTTCAAAAGAGGGATTACTACTCATTGGTAGATGACGTACGACAGCGGCCACTACAGTCGCTTCCAGCGGTATCCTGGCTCTGCTGTAGAGCAGATAGACCACTCGTCTGAATACTAGATATGGTGCCTCCTAAATCTTCTATCGCGCTGAGTAGCAGTACGATCATTCTTGCGACCGTAGAGCAAATAGGAGACTCTGTCCCTGCTGCGTTAGGACTGTCTCCTGGCCGCATTATCCTTGCTCCGGCCTTAGTTGCTCGTACAGCTTGTCCCGGCAACCCACTTACAATATACTCCCAAGATTAATTGGCTGGTCGGTGAAAGGAATGAATCATGGTTACTGAAAAGTCAGCGCAACGCGGCAGAAAGACGCATGAGAACGCCAATGGTGAGGGTACGGTTTATTTCGATAAGTCCAAGAAGCTTTGGTATGCAGAGATCACAGCAGGATACGATCCGAAAACAGGCAAGCGTATAGCGAAGAAATCGCATGGGTTTAAAGTCAAGGCGGATGCAGCGCAAGCCCAGCGCGGGATGCTTACAGCGCTAGATCAAGGGATTGGAAGGAACGAGAAAACTGAGCGCGTGGGCAATTACCTAGATCGTTGGCTTGCGGCAGTTGAGAGGGATAATAAATTAGAACCCAAGACGAAAGAGAATTACCGCTATTGCGTTTCCCTGGTCACTCCAAAGCTCCGCGGGCTGGCCCTGGACAAGCTCACTCCTGACCAAGTGGATGACTTCTTTTCCGTCTTACAAGAGACTGGCGGTATCCGCAGTCAGGGCGTTTCGGCACGTACCGCACAGAACGTGCGAGCGGTGCTTGGCATTGCATTCAAGCGCGCAGAGGGGCGACGTAGTATCAACTTCAATCCTCTTGTCCATTCCGAGGCCATCTCAGTTAAGCGTGAACCAGTAGAACCATTCAGTGAAGAAGAAGCGAACTTAATACTTGATACAGTCCATGATAGGAGATTAGAGGCGCTCTATCACGTCGCACTCTATCTTGGCTTGCGAGAGGGAGAATTACTCGGGTTACGTTGGCAGGACGTAGACCTTGAGAAGAGAGTGTTACGAGTACGCCAGCAAGTACAACAGCAGCAGAAGGGAAAGCCATTTATCAAGGAACTTAAGACAAGCCGCTCAAGGCGTGATATTGAACTACCCGAAGAGCTCGTTACCGTTCTGCGTGCTCATCAAGATCGGATGCGTATGGAACGACGCGATGTAAGCAATAACGCGAAGAATGAAACCCTCGTATTCTGTTCTGCTGCGGGGACGCCGATGTGGGCGCGTAATCTCATTACCAACTATACGAACGTTCTCAAGCGTGCCGGATTGAAGCATCGCGGCTTTCATCATCTGCGACATACCGCAGCAACTACCATGTTTGGCCGTGGATTATCGCTTGTCGAAGTATCCCGTATCCTTGGTCATGAGAAAATCACCACCACCGCTGATCTTTACGTCCACTGGATACCTGTGGAAACCGCGCGATTGTCGGCAGCAATGGATGGATTCAGGCAAGCAAGCCGGAATTAATGCTGCGCGTTACTCCCGGCGTTACTCCCGAGAGTACGCCGAGTCAATCCGACAGCACTAGGATTTGGCTTGCTACTGCGGTTTTCGATGGGTGACTCGGGTGGGACTTGAACCCACAACCCACTGATTAAAAGTCAGTTGCTCTGCCGATTGAGCTACCGAGTCGGGTCTTGCTGGCGCGACGAGTGGATACCCTGAGAGCGGGTGGCTTGCGTGGTTCTGGTGAACACGCGCGCTGTGCCATTTTGGGGCGCAGGGCGGGCAAGCGGAGCAAGTATAGCAAAAGTGCGCGAGGATCGCATGGGGCAATTTGCGCGCTCGGTGAACTGACGCGCGGGTGGGAGGGTGGCGGGGCGTTGGTTTGTCACGAGCCCGAAGAGACACCAAGGGTAAGGCTGAAATTGCGCTTGGTAGAGCGCGAGACTGATGGGAAGGTGTGGCGGGTCGTTGCGATCGTCATCATCGCCTTCGGGCGCAATGCCAGCCCGTCGGTAGGGGATAACCCGCGCCTGGGTCTTTGCTGACGGTGGCGCTCTGCTATACTGCGGCTCTTGCCTGACAAGATCGGCCTATCGCGAAGGTTCGCTAGGGCGAGTCGGCGCGAACTGTCTGCCCGCCGCGGGCATGCCCTTCGGAGCGAGAGTGGTAACGGCAGACGACGCATCGCCCGGCGCGTGGCAACTCTTTCGCCTCTGGGCCGGGATCGGCTTTCAATCGTTCGGCGGCGGGGCTTCGACGCAGTTCCTCATCCAGGAGCAGTTTACCGCGCGGCATGCCTGGCTCACCCCCGAAGAATTGCTGCATTACCTCAGCCTCTGCACCCTCACGCCCGGGATCAATCTCATCGCGCTGACGATCCTGATCGGTCGGAAGTTGGCCGGGGTGCCCGGCATCATCGCTTCCCTGGCTGGGCTGTTGCTCCCGAGCGCGGGGATCACCTGCCTGCTCGCGGCGCTGGTCACGCGGTTCGAGGATCAGCCTGCGGTCCCCGCCGCCCTACGCGGCGTCGTACCGGCCACGGCGGGGGCGATGTTCCTGGTCGGCGTGAATTACATGCGCCCGTTGACGCGCACGGCACGACGTGATGGCCCGGTGGCACTGCTGGCGAGCGCCCTGATCATCGCGGCGTCGGCGTTGTCGATCATCGTTGTGCATATCCCGGTGGTGGTGGTGGTCCTCGCCGCGATCGTCCTGGGCGTTGTTCTCTTCCCGGCGCGACCGCTCGCCGAAGAGGAGCGGCGGGAAGGGGTCGGCAAACCGTGATCGATCCGTTCCACTACTTCCTGATCTTCCTTAAGGCGTCGCTCTTCTCGACCGGTGGCCTCAGCAATCTGCCGAGCCTGCACCAGGATCTGCTGGCCGCCGGCTGGGCGGAAGATGCCGAGTTCGGGCGCTCGATCGTGATCGGGCAGCTCAGCCCGGGGCCGAACGGCCTCTGGGTGATCAGCCTCGGGTATCTCACCTATGGCTTCGCCGGGGCGATTCTCGCGCTGATCGCGATCACGATCCCGGCGTTTCTGGTCCTGTTCGTGGCGGCCGGTTACGCGCGGATCGCGCGGGCGCGTTGGGTCGGCGGGGCGATGCGCGGGGTGGCGCTGGCCGTCGTCGGGATCCTCCTCAGCGTGGTCTG
Source organism: Thermomicrobiales bacterium (assembly GCA_036563365.1). GTDB lineage: Bacteria > Chloroflexota > Chloroflexia > Thermomicrobiales > CADCWN01 > CADCWN01. The sequence continues at coordinate 3,016 of DATCMP010000629.1, read as the reverse complement.
GACGATCATGCGCCAGCCGGGGGTCGATCGCTGGGGCGTGCTGATCGCGGTGATCGCGTTCGGCCTCGCCGCAACCAAACGTGTGCGGCTCCCCTTGATCCTGGCGCTGGCGGGCTGCGCCGGGCTCTTCCTCTATCGCTAGCCTCGTCCCTTTTAACCGTGGGATAGGTCCCGACACCGCCCGCCAGTTTGTCAACGACAGATCGCGGTTCACCACCTACGGCGCCTGAACCGCGATCGCGTGCCGGGCGGCCTTACGGTCGTGGGTGACCAGCGCTGCGAAGAGGAGGACGCGGACCAGGGCCAGCGCGGCACAGGTTGCCCAGATCAGGGGGAAGCTATCGTAGCGGGCGAGCAAGACGCCGAAGAGCGAACCGGCCAGGGCCGCGCCGACCTGCGCCGCGGAGGAGAAGAGGCCGACGACGCGCGACGTATCCGCCGCGCCGAAACGCTCGCCGCCGAAGAGCATCATCGGGGCGGTCGTGGCGCTCATCGAGATGCCGATCAGGATCGCGATCAGCACGATGACCGGCAGTGGTTGATGCGGCACGATCGTCATGTAGCAGAGGACGGTCATCATGGAGCCGACGGCGAGGACGCCGATCCGCCCCCCACGCTGGTCAACCAGGAGGCCGATGATCGGCGCGGAGAGCAGCATCGCCGCGTTGAGCAGGGCGGAGAGCGAGCCCGCCTCGACCGCCGAAAAACCGTAGTCGCGCGTCAGGTAGGTGGGGAGCCAGGTGAGCAGGCCGTAGCTCGCTAACATCCCGCTGAAATTCATCGCGATGAGATTCCAGAAGTCGGGGCGCTGGGCTAGTGATTGATCGCCCGCTGGCCGCACCGTCCGCTCACGCGGAGCTGTCGCCGGGAGCAGCCGCGACGCCAGCGCGAGCAGGAGCACGGCGAATACAGGCAGGGTCAGAAAGCTGGCGCTAAAACCCGCGCGTGACAGGACAACCGGCACGACGATCAGCGCACCGCCCATCCCCACCCCCGCACCAACCTGGATCGTGCCGAGGACGCGCCCGCGCTGCGCGCGATCGAAGAGGAGGATACCGAGGGTCATCGCCGGGGTGTAGAGGAGGGCGCTTGTGGCCCCGAGCAAGAAGCGCAGGATCAAGGCGAGGTGGAAGTCGCTGGCGAAGGCGAAAAGGGCCGACCAGAGGGCGCTCAGGGCCAGGCCGGTCAGGAGCAGGCGGCGCGGATCGAAGCGGTCGCCCGAGAGCCCGATGACCGTCTGGAAGATCGCATACCCGAGGACGTAGGCCGCGAACAAGGTGCCCACCCCGGCGTAGTCGATCCCGTACCGCTCGCGCAGCGCGTCGAAGACCGGCACGACGCTCATCCGCTGCGCGTTGTGGACGATCAGCATCCCGGTCAGCAGGGCGACGGTCAGGCCGTTCGGCGGGCGCTTCGTTGTCGTGGTGCTGTCATGCATTACGCGCGCCGTTCTGTGAGGCTACCACCGACGAGTGCGGGTAGTATCGCGCCGACGATCGGCATGATCGCCCAGACGATCGGCACGATCCACCAGCCAAATTGGGCGCTGAGTAGGGTGGTCAAGGGCAGGGCGGCGAGGATAACCACACCCTGCAACGCGCGGCGCGACATTGACCCCGCCGCCCGCCCCAGGAGCGCCCCGGCGATCGTCAGGCTGGGGACGAGCAAGAGGAAGGCGTTGAAACCGATCCCGTCGAACGATTCGATCGGCGCGGCTATCGCCACCACCACACCCGCGAGATGGGCGACGGCTACGGCGATTAGGCCACGCTTGGCCGACGCCGCGAGTGCCCAGCCGATCATTGCCGCACCGGGCAAGGTGGAGGCGACAACCAGCAAGAGCTGCGTGCGCGGATCGGCGGGTGGGGCTGCCTCGGCGGTCGCGGTCGGCGCGGCGACGATCGGCGCGGCGAGCGTGCCATCGTCCGTTACCGTTGGCTGCACCTCTTCGGCGGGTGGCTGTGAGAGGGATACGCTGAACTCCCGGATCAGCGGCAGCGCGGCCTGCATGTAGAAGACGAAGGCGACCAGCAGGACGCCGAGCGCGGCGAGCGCCCCGCCGTAGAGGGCCAGCGTCACCCGTTCTTGTTGCTCGTCGAGATCGCCCATCGCGCCTTACCACCGTGATCCTGCCGGCGAACCACCGGGACGTGCCCATCGTGCCGTGTCTACAGGCCGTGACGTTTCAGGAAGCCGTGTACGGCGGCGTTCCAGGCCACCGGCTCCTCGCGCGCTGCCGCGTGATAGGCGTCCGGCAGGACCGCGAATTCGCTCCCGGCGATCTGCTGGTGCCATTCGTGGGCGAGTTCGAGAGTTTTCTGCGGCTCGTGCCCACCGACGATCACGAGGGTCGGCACGGTGAGCCGGTTGAGTTCGGCGTAACGCGGGCGCATATCCCACGCGGCGAGAACTTCCAACGCCTGGACCGCCGCTTCGCGCGTGCCGCCGAGCCCGGAATTGAGGGTCGCGGCGAACGCGGCGGGCGGGGTGCCACGTCGCGCGGGGTTGCTCGTCGGCGGGCCGGACTCCTCCCACTCGTAGGAGCGCGGCTGATTGACCACGGCTGGCTCGCCGCGCCTCGCCGACACGATCTGATCGTCGAGCCAGCTCGCCCCGAGCGGCCAGAGGTAGGGGACCGTATGCCCCACGATCAACGCCAGGGCACGGTCGGGGTAGTCGAGGCCGAACTGGCAGCTGACCACCCCGCCAAGCGAGGCACCCCCGACGATGGCGCGGTCGATCCCCAGGGCATCGAGCAGGTTTCGCACGTCACGGGCGAGATCCGCGGCGGTCCAATTGCCGGGTGGGCTGGCGGAGCGCCCGGTGCCGCGCCGGTCGAAGGTGATGACGCGGTAGTATTGCGAGAAGTACGGGATCTGATACGGCATCCAGGCGATATGATGATGCGCCTGCAAGACGATCGGAACCCCTTCACCGTTCGATTCGTAGAAGAGTTCCACCCCACCGGCATCGATTCGTGGCATCGTTACCCCTCGTTTTCCTTGTTGCGGTCCCG
>DATCMP010000628.1:0-3685 GCA_036563365.1 Thermomicrobiales bacterium | reverse complement strand
ATGAGAACCGCGATCACCGCCACCATCAAGGAACGGCGCTGCTTGCTGCGCTGCCCACGAACCTCGCGCCGCAATGACTGGACTTCCTGTCTGAGTGTGACCACTTCTTGCTACATTTCTCCCCTTCTCTCGACTACGCATTTCCCAACTGTCTCAGCGATGGCTCCGGTACTTCCACCGAGCAACGAAAGGTTTCCAGCGCGAGATACCACTACGACGATGAGATTCCACGTCGCGCCGCCAGAAAGATTCACTTCAATTGAAGACCTTGCAAACATTCTATATTACATGTATCTACTGGTCAACTGTACAAGAGATAGTAGAATCAGCACGTCGTGGCGACCTATCATAATGACAGCCTCCACAACGATCGAAGAGGAAATTTTCAAGCTCTAGATTAACAACAAATCTTTGCAGCAATAAGGAGGCCCAGTATCGCTCAATCAATACTGGGCCTCCTGACAAAGTGCATCGCCGTATTCGTCAGCACGCGCTCAGTCAGCAGCCCTCCCTGCGCTCTCATTTGCCGTCGCCTTGCCCAGCTTTGGGGCGTCGCGCTCGACGAGGCCGGCGGTGATCTCGGCGGAGAGAAGGACGCCGGGAAGACCCGCGCCGGGATGGGTGCCTGCGCCCGCGATGTAGAGGCCGCGCACATCCTCGGAGCGGTTGTGCGGGCGGAAGTAGGCCGACTGGAAGAGGGTCGGCTCGATCTGCCAGCCGGTGCCGAGATACGACCCCAGTTCGCGTTCGAAGTCCAACGGCGTGAAGCGGTGTTCGACGGTGATCGCCTTCGAGAAATCTTTCAGCCCGAAGTCGTGTTCAAGATAGTTGACGATCCGGTCGCGGAAAATGTCGCCGTCGCGCTCCCAATCGACCTCAGTGCTGCCGAGGTGCGGCACCGGCACCAGCAGATAGACACTCTCGTGGCCGACGGGAGCCATCGAGGGATCGGTCATCGTCGGGGCGTGGAGGTAGATCGAGAAGTCGTCGGCCATCCGCCCGCCGAAGATGTCGTTGACCAGCCCCTTGTAACGGTCGCCGATCAAGATGGTATGGTGCTTAAACTTGTCGTAGTGGCGATCGAGGCCGAGGTAGAGGAGGAAGCTGCTCATCGAGTAGCGCATCCGCCCGAGCCGATGATCGGTCCAGCGCCGTCGCCACTCCGGCGCGATCATCTCCTTGTAGGTCGTCGCCACATCGGCGTTGGAGATGACGATGTCGGCGGGGAAGAACTGGCCGGCTTTCGTCCGTACCCCGTAGGCCCGTCCGGCCTCGATCGCGATCTCGGTGACCTGCGCGTTGGTGATGATCTCGCCGCCGAGTTCGGTGAAGAGCCGCGCAAAACCCTCGACCAGCGAATACATCCCGCCCATCGCGAAGTGGACGCCGCCCATCCGCTCCAGGTAGGGGATAATCGCGTAGATCGAGGAGGCGCGGAAGGGGTTGCCGCCGAGGAAGAGCGGGTGGAACGAGAAGACCATCCGCAAGTGCGGGTCGGAGATATACGAGGCGACGTAATCGTAGACCGAGCGGATCGCTTTCAGGCGCACCAATTCGGGCATGATCCGCGCGAAGTCGGCGCGGCGCAGGAACGGCTGGTGCGCCAACTCGGCGAACGCGCGCTCGTAGATCGTCTGCACCCCGACCATGAAGCGACGATACCCCTCGACGTCGGCGGGATTGAAGCGCGCAATCTCCGCCTCCATCCGCTCCTGATCACCGGTATACTCGAAGAAGCGCCCATCATCGAAGTAGATCCGGTAGAACGGATCGAGCGGGACAATTTTGACGTAATCTTCGGTACGCTTCCCCGCCGACGCAAAAACGTCATCGATCAGATCCGGGGCGGTGATCAGCGATGGCCCCATATCGAAGATATACTCGCGGTCGATCAGCTGGTACGAGCGTCCGCCGACTTTCTCGCGCCGCTCAAGGATCTGGACACGGTGTCCCGCCGCCTGGAGTCGAATTGCCGAAGACAGACCGGCAAAGCCCGACCCGATCACAATCACATCACTCATGCTGTACCTTTCTAAAGATGACGGTAGGTGACGGTTTAACAGGAGCAACGGAGACACAGAGGGGGACGGGAGCACAAGGGTAATTTACAGTTCGTACTTCGTAGTTCGTACTTCGTACTTTTCTCGCCCCGCTCTCTCCATGTCTCCAAGTCTCCTGGTAAACCGTTCTCATTCAACTTAGCCGAATGGTTTGTACTTCGTCCTGCCCCAGAGTAGGATGATCGTGAACGCGCCGCCCGCCCAGAGGTTCAGGCCGAGGAAGCGCCGCCAGTGGCGATTCGCCAGCTCGGGGCGCGGATCGCGCAGGAAGAGCGCGGTATTGATCGCATAGGGCAACAAAGTTAGGGCGCTCACGCGGCGTTTGCCGGGCGCGTCGGGGCCGGTCAGGGTCAGCGCGGCGGCGAGCAGATAAAGCGCCGTGGCGACGAGGGCCGTATTGCGGGGACCGATCGTGGTCGCGATCGAGCCGGAGCCCACCGCCCGATCGAACTCGACATCCTGGATCGCCCCGAACGACTGCGAGGCCATGCACCAGGCGACGAACGCGGCAATCTCGCGGGCAGGGTATTGCTCGGCGCGGTTCAGCGCCAGACCGTAGACGAAAGGCGTGACATAGTGCGTCGCCGAGATGAACGAATCGACGCCCGCCACCTCTTTCAAGCGCAATGGCGGGGCGCTGTAGGCCACGGTCGTCGCCAGCAGGAAGCCGAGGACCGCGTTCGCGCGGCGATCGCCGGTCGCCAGCAGAAGCGGCAAGGTCGGCGCATTCATCGCGGCGATCAGCGCGAGCATCGGGCGGTGCGTCTCCGGTGGCAACAGCCCCCCCTCGACCGAGTTCTTGCGCGGGTTGAGGCGATCGGAGGGATAGTCGCAGATGTCGTTGATCCCGTAGAGGGTCAGGTTGTAGGGCAGCGCGAAGTAAGCCAGCCCCAGCAGATTGCGCGGCGAACGCAGCGATCCACCCGCGACGAAGGCACCGCCCGCGAAGCCGAAGACCGTATTGAACCAGGAAAGTGGCCGCGAGACTTTCAGCACCTCGCGCACGTTAAGCCGCATCGCCTTGTCTTTCGCTACGTGGACCCGAAGCGCCGCCCGGCCCATTCCCATAAGACCGCCGCCAGCCCCACGAGCGCGAGGCCGAAGGGGAGGTCTTCGATCGGCATCTTGATCAGCGGCAGGCGCAGTCCCAGGTGACAGCAAGGATCGTAGATCGTCACCGGACGCGCGGTGAGGTAGCCGTCAAAGGCCAGTTGGCAGAGCGTCATCACCCCCAGATAGATCCAGAAACGCCGCCCGTTCGCGAGTCGGGTGCCGAGCGCGCGATCGAGCAGGAGTACCGCCGCGCACGCGATCAGCCCGGAGATTAGATATTCCCAGCGGATCATCGCGGCCCGTCAGTGGCGGTCACGGCGATCCCGCAGTCGCGCGCCGATCAACTCCCATACGGTCAGCGCGCAGGAGGCGACGACGATCGGGAACAAAAATTCTTCCAGCGGTACCCGCCCGCCGAAGCCGTAGGGGCCGAGCAACACCGCCTTGTTGGATGACCAACCCCACCGCTCCACCCCGAGCAGATCCCAGACGAGGATGACGATCGCAGTCGGCACGAGCGCCACGAGCAACCGCCGCCACTGGCGAAAGACCCCGAGCCGCGCGATACGGTC
>DATCMP010000623.1:0-8209 GCA_036563365.1 Thermomicrobiales bacterium | reverse complement strand
CGCGGCGCGAACCGCCTCGTCGCTTCCGGCGTCGCGTTCATCGCGATCCCCTGCAATACGGCGCACGCTTTCCTGCCGCAGTTGCGGGCGCGGGTGGCGACGCCATTCCTCGACATGGTTGCGGAGACAGCCGAGCGGGTGCGGGTCGCTCACCCGGCGGTGTGCCGCGTCGGGATCCTGGCGACGGCGGGGACCGTGCGGATGGGCCTCTACCACGCGGCGCTGCGTGAGCGTGGTTTGGCACCGCTGCATCCCGATGCGCGCGCGCAGGAGCTGGTCAGCGCGGCGATCGCGGCGGTCAAGGCGGGGGATACCGGCCCGGCGATCGGCGCGTTGCTCGTCGAGGCGAGCCAGGCGCTGATCGCGGACGGCGCGGAGGTCCTGCTGGCGGCTTGCACCGAATTGCCGCTCGTGCTCACCCAGGCGATGCTGACGGTGCCGCTGCTCGACCCGACACAGGTCTTGGCCGAAGCCGCCGTGCGCGAGGGGCGTGCTGCTCACCTCGGCGGAGTTTCCGCATGAGTCTGCCTGCATCAGACGCACAGGGCCTCTCGCTGGCGACGGCGCAGCGGTCGCTCGGTGACCCGACGATTACGTATCCGCTCTGGCCGCCGCTCACGGCCGGTTGCCCGCGCACCAGCACGGCGACGATCGCCTATCCGGTCGAGGTCGCATTTGATTACACGCGCGGCGTCGGCGATCTCTTCGATCGGCCGCTCGCGCCGGGGTTCGAGCGCTGGGCACCGCTGTTGCCGCCGCTCCTGCCAGGTGGCGATCTGAGCGAGGGGGCGACGCCGCTGGTCGCAATCCCTCGCCTCGCCGGATGGGCCGGGCTGGACGGCGAACTCTTCTTGAAGGATGAGGGGCGCAACCCGACCTGGAGCCACAAGGATCGCCTCAACCGGGTCGCCGTGAGCTCCGCCGCGCTGAGCGGCGCACCGGGGATCGTGGTGGCCTCGTCGGGGAATCATGGCGCGGCGGCGGCGGCGTATGCCGCGCGGGCGGGCCTGCCGTGCGTCGTCGTCACCAGCGCCGATGCGCCCCCGGCGATCCGCTCGTTCCTGCTGGCGTATGACGCGGCGGTCCTCGGGGTGCCGACGGAGGCGCGCTGGTCGGTGCTGAATGACGTGGTCGAGCGGCTCGGTTTCATGCCGGTCAGCAATCGCACCGTCACGCACACCGGCCACCCGTTCGGCCCGGAGGGCTACAAGACGATCGCCTACGAACTCTTCCTGCAATTAGGACGACGGCTCCCGGCGGCGGTTTTCGTGCCGACCGGCTACGGCGAACTCCTCTTCGGCGTCTGGAAAGGGTTCCGCGAGTTGCGGCAACTCGGCATCGTGGATGACACGCCATTCATGGTCGCCTGCGAACCGGCCGCTCGCGCGCCGCTGGCATGGGCGATCGCGGCGGGTAAACCGGCGCTGATCGTCGAGCCGACGCCGACCGATGCCTATGCGGTCGCGGTGTCGGTCGGCGGCTATCGGGGTGTCGTCGTCATCCGTGAGAGCGAAGGGTGGACGGAAGCCCCGGACGATGCGGCACTCCGTCAGGCACAGGGGGCGTTGGCGCGCGAGGGGTTATGGCAGGAACTCTCGGGGGCGATCGGGGTGGCGGGGCTGCGCGAGGCGGTCGCGTCGGGGCGGCGATTCGATGGTCCGGTCGTCTGCATCGGCACGTCGAGCGGCTTCAAGGATATCGGCGTGGGTCGAGACACGATCCCGACCGTCGCGCCGGCGTGGGAGACGGTCGCCGCGACGCTGCGCCAGGAATATCGGATCGGCGGTTGAGCGCGGTTTGGTTTTTGCCGCACGCTCTGTGTGAGTGGATGAGGAAACGCGGGAGCGATGGCGACGATTGACGACTTCGAGAAGCTGGAACTGCGCGTCGGGCGGATCGTGGAGGCGGAGGAGTTTCCCGAGGCTCGCAAGCCCGCCTATAAGCTGACGATCGATTTCGGGCCGCTCGGCATTAAACGATCGAGCGCGCAGATCACGGCGCTCTACAGCCTCGACGAGCTGCGCGGGCGGCTGATCATCGGCGTCACGAACTTCCCGCCGCGTCGGATCGGGCCATTCGTCTCTGAGGTGCTGGTGCTCGGTGCTGAAGATGCCGAGGGGCGGATCGCGCTGCTGGCGGTTGAGCGCGAGGTGCCGCTGGGGGCGCGGATCTCCTGACGGATTATCGTTGGCGTTTGCCGTTCCGCTCGTTGCCGCGCTTGAAGTTGCCGGTGGCTTTCGCCAGCGCGAGTTGCTGCCCCGCCTCATCGAGGGTGGCGAGGCGCGCCAGCAGGCGGCGGGCGTCGTCGCCGCGCAACGTCAGCACCCGCCGCCCGCGATACTGGATGAAGACCTGTCCATCTTTGCTCGTCCGGTACCCAAACGGCTGATCGATAAGCTGTTCGCGCTGATCGATTGGGCTCATCGTGTTCCCTCCTCGCTGTAACGCCCATTGCGGCCGATGGTATCATTATCCGATGCCGAAGGGACGGCGAGGAAAGGGGGCGCGACGATGACACCGGAGGAGCAGATCCCGCTCAGCCACCTGCCGCTGGATGTCCTGCGCCTGACGATCGCGCGGCGTGAGGCGGAGTCCCGCGCCTTGCCCGCCGCGCCACGCGACGATGCGCCCAGCGAGGTTGATGCCCTGCTGGCGAGTGTCGGGCTGCGTACGCAGGCTGCGCCGACCGTCGATCTCGAACCGTTACGCGGCGAGATGGCGCGGCGACTCGGCGAGGGCCGGGAGATGGCCCGGCTGCGCTCGGCGCTCTACCGGGCGCATCGCTCGGTCGGGCTCCTGCAATATCGGGCGAAGTTGACGCGCGACGGCCTCGATCGTTTCATCATCCAGGCTGGGGAGCAGTTGTTCGATGAGGCGGGCGCGCCGCCGCTCTATCTGCTGGTGCCGCCGCAAATCTACCACCGCCACCTGATCGGGATCTACAACGTCTTCGGCGCGGCGCTCGCCGGTCAGCCGCTCGTCCTGACCACGCCATTCGGACCGCTGAAGGTGATGGAGAGTGACCTGGTGGACCGGATCACGCTGGTCTGAACTTTGGCGCGTAGCTTGTTGAGGCCCCACCCAATTTACTCCTCCTGTTTTATCTCTCCTGCCGTTGCACATCAAATTCCGCCACCAGGCGTTTTGGGGCATGCACACGCCACGCATCGGTGAGGATCTCGCGTAGCTTGCCTGGATCGGCGGCGGGGAGACGTACCAATACCGCCGGATAACCTGTATAGTGCGGCGTCGTAAAGTAGATCTCCGGCGATCCGTGGATGAGGAGATCACGGTAATCGATCTCGACTTTGACAACCAGTACATCCCCCTCCTCGCGTAGACGTGCGAGGAGTTTCCCGCGCACGCGGAATGCCGGTGTGCCATACGATGTCCCCTCCTCGGCACCGGGCAGTGCCAACACCCATGCTCGGACCTCATCGAAAGTCACCATTCGGCTATCCTCCATGCGCGGAATAGCGTTGGTTGCGGGCAGCATACCATCGCCCGATAGTGCTGACGATCCCCCCTTGACTCTCCCCTACGGGCAGGGTTTACCCTGTTCGTGGCGGTGTTGCGGCTGTAGGAGGTGCGGGTGTTCAAGATCGGCGATTTCTCGCGGTTGACGCAGGTGACGGTCAAGGCGTTGCGGCACTATGACCGCCTGGGCTTGCTGAAACCGGAGGAGATCGACCGCACGAGCGGGTATCGTTATTACACCGCCGCACAGGTGCCGCGGCTCCACCGGATTCTGGCGCTGAAAGATCTCGGCTTCTCGTTGGCGCAGATCGGCCAACTCCTCGATGCCGAGCTATCGCCCGCGCAATTGCACGGGATGTTGCTCCAAAAAGGGGAGGAGGTGCGCGACTTGATCGCTGCGGAGCGACTGCGCCTGGAGCGAATCGAGGAACGGTTGCGTCAGGTCGAACTGGGGACACGGACGACCGGCTACGAGGTGCAGTTGAAGTCGATCCCGGCGCAACGGGTGGCGTCGTTGATGGCGGTGCTGCCCGATCATCGGGCGATCGGCGCGGTGTACGGTGAGTTGCGGGCGTATCAGCGGCGGCACGGCCTCCACGCGACAGCCTGGACCTCGCTCTGGCACGATGGCGAATACCGCGAGACCGACATTCACACCGAGGCGACCTTCAGCACGGTCGAGTCATTGCCCCCGCACGAGCGAATCCGCGTCGCCGAACTCCCAGCCGTCGCGACAATGGCCTGCACCCGGCATCAAGGGCCGATCGCCGGGGTAGGCGCGGCGCACGAAGCGTTGCTCGGCTGGCTCGTGGAGAGCGGCTATCACCTCGTCGGGCCGAATCGCGTGCTCGCCCTGCATGTTACCGGCCCCGAGGCCCCGGATAGCTTGGTCGAGATCCAATATCCGGTCGCGCGAGACGCGGGGTAACGTCAAGTCGCTGCCAATCATGGAGCAGAAAGGAATAGGTGTGATGACGACACGACCATTTCGTTTCGGTGTGGTCTCCGCGCGAGCACGCTCTGGCGCTGATTGGGCGGAACAGGCGCGGCGGCTCGAAGGAGCCGGATTCAACACGCTGCTGATGCCCGACCGCCTGAACGGTGTCCTGGCCCCGCTCCCCGCGCTGTCCGCTGCCGCGGCGGTCACAACGAACCTGCGGATCGGCACCTACGTCCTGGTCGGCGGGCGACATAACGCAGCGCAGATCGCGCACGACACCGCCACGCTCGATTTCCTCTCCGGGGGTCGCTTCGAGCTTGGGCTGGGCACCGGCGTGAGCGAGGATGACTTCCGCCGCGCCGGTCTGCCATTCGGCACCGCCGGTGAACGGCTTACGCAACTGGCAGGGACGATCGCGGCGGTGCAAGGCTTCTGGCGCGAGTTCGCCTCTGGTGACCCGCGCCACTATCCCGTTCCGCAACAGCGCCCGGGACCACCGATTATGCTCGGCGGGAATGGCAAACGGTTATTGTCGCTCGCCGCTCGGCAGGCCGATGGTGTCAGCATCGGCGGCAGCAAGGGGACGCTCGGGCCTGATACTTTCGCCGAGCGGATTGCCTGGGTACGAGAGGAAGCCGGAACACGGTTCTCCTCGCTGGAAATCAGCATCAATGTGGCGGCGGTGGTCGGCGCGCACCCGCCAGCCGACCATGTGCGCGGGCGGGTGCGTGCGTTTTTGGGGGCCGAGATCGAAGCATTGGTGCGCGAGGAATCGCCGTTCGTGCTGGCGGGCTCGACCGACGCGATCTGCGATCGTCTCCTCGCCCTCCGCGAGCGCTTCGGCCTCTCCTACATCCTGACCGCCGATGATCAAGCCCGTGCGCTCGCGCCGGTTGTCGAGCGCTTGGCCGGGCGTTGAGCGTCCCTGGGGGCCGATAGGGAGGATCAGGATGAGTACATCGATGGACGAGCAGATACGAGTATTCGCGCAAGCGTGGGCCGAGGCCGAACTGAACGGCGACGCCGAGTTCCTGGCGCCTGTCCTGGCGGACAATATTTTTGGCTAGGGCATGCTGCCATGCGTGTCGCCCATCAGTGTATGGAAGAGTTTTTCTGTCACCGGATCGGGAGGGATACCCGCCTGGATATGCAGCGTGCTGCGGCAATCCTCCATGACACGTTGCACCTGGGCGCGGTTGCCACCGGCCGCGAGCGCCCGCATCAGGAGGCGATAGCCGTTTTCTCGCAACGGATCCAGTTGCAGCAGTTCGTGCGCCTCCCGTTCGGCGAGTGCCGGTTGCCCGCGCCCCAATTCGGCCTCTATGGTGGCTTCCAGCGCGTGGAGTTGCATCGCGACCATCGCGCGTCGCTGACCCTCGATCCACGGTGCGGACTCGCCGATGAGAAAACCGCGCGCGGCGATCTCCAGCGCGACCCGTGCCTCGGCCAACGCCGCGCCGTAGTCGCGCTGGCGCATCAGGGTGTCGGTCGCATGGATGGCCGCCCGCGCCCGTTCCCAATCGATGATCGTCGATGGAGACATTCGCAGGGTGTACCGGCCCACATCGCCTGCCAATTGGAGGGTGACGGGGGGGATCGCCCGCTGGCGCAGCAGGGCGCGCAGGCGGCTCACGATCCCATTGATCGTGCTGTCCCACCGATCGGGGATATCGTCGCCCCAGAGCGCTTCGGCCAAATCTTCCCGCCCGACCGGCCGTTTCCGGTGCAGCGTGAGATATGCCCAGAGGAGCCGCCCCTGTCGCGCCGGGAACTCGCGCTCGGTGATGATCGTCGCGCCATATTCGATTGCTAGGTGCCCGCACAGATAGAGGCGGAGTCTCTGATCGCTCATCGGCCCTCGATCCTACGTTTGCCCGACGGCTGCAAGGAGGCTGCAAGGTCGTCGCAAGGATCCCCGGTTACGCTACGCAGATGAGGCGATGAATCATAGCATGGAGGTACGGGGGTATGACGATCAAGGCGGTCCATTGCACCTGTGGCATCGCGATCCGCAACCGCGAAGAGGCGCAACTGATCCGTGAGGTCCAGAAGCACGCGAGCGAAGCCCACGACCTGACCCTGAACGACGAGCAGGTCCGGGCGATGATGGTCATCGAGCAGGATGAGACGAACAAGGTCTGACAACCGCGGCATCCACATCGGCATCGGTAAAGGGAACCGCGCGCGCCGCGCTTAGCGGGGCGCGCGCGGTCGTTGTTTCAAAGCGGCTCCCCGCACTCGTCGGCACGCGTCGTGAATGATCGGTGCCGACGGGTGTCCGTTCCTGCTGGTGCTCCCCGGTCTGCGCCGCCAGCTGTTCGGTTCCAGCGACCGGTATGCGTATCGTGCGACATGGCACCGTATGCCGCCGATTCGGACGGTGCGGGGTCACTTCGCGGCATCGCTCCCATTGAGCGCTCGCTCGTGCTCCTCGACGTGGGGCGAACCGTTCCCGTTCCCCGACTGGCCGGTGACGATCTTCTCGACGCGCAGGCGCCGGAGGCGATGGCCCTCGACCGTGATGACGGTGATGTGCGCGCCTTCGATGACCACCTCTTCGCCCTCGTCCGGCAGGCGACCGAGTTCGCGTTGGACCAAGCCGCCGAGCGTGGGGTGTTCTTCGTCTTCGGTCCAGCGCAGATTCAGCCGGTCGCTGACCGCTTCGGCGCTGGTGCGCGCATCGACCAAAAGCTCATGGTCGCTGATCGCTTCGATCTCCGGCGCGGTCGTCGGGTCGTGCTCGTCGTTGATCTCGCCGACGATCTCTTCGAGGATATCTTCGATCGTGACGATCCCGGCGGTGCCGCCATATTCGTCCAGCACCAGCGCCAGGTGGCGCTTGCGGGCGCGCATCTCGCGTAAGAGGTCATCGACCGCCTTCGACTCCGGGACGATCATGTCGCGCTCGATCGGGCGCATCAACTCGTTCAGGGGTATCGATGGCACGTCGGCCGATACGAAGCGCAGGAGATCCTTGGCGTAGAGGACGCCGACGACGTTATCGATCGCGCCGCGATAGACCGGCACGCGCGAATGCCCCGCCTTGCGGATGATCGCGACGATCTCCGCCAGCGAAGCCTCTTCCGGCACGGCGACGATGTCGAGGCGCGGCACCATGATGTCGCGCGCCGTGCTGTCCTCCAGGTTGAGGATCGCGTCGATCATTGCGCGCTCGGCCTCCTCAATCTGCTCGCCATTCGTGTATTCCGGCCCCAGCACCGCCTGCAATTCCTCCTCGTCGATCGGCTCGTACATGGCCGTCGCCCGGGGCCGTCGGGCCACGAAGAGGAAGACGCGCGTGACGGCATCGAAGACCAGAACCAACGGGGAGGCGAGTGCCGTGGCGAGGACGGCGAAACCGGCAAGGCCGTTCGCCGCGTCACCCACGCTACGCCGCGCGAGGCCGCGCGGCAGGCTGTGGCCGATGACTAGGAGGAGGATGGCGCTGATCCCGCAGGCGCTCCAGAGCCCGCCGGGGACACCTTCGCGCAGGAAGATCGAGGCGATGAGGGTGACCAGCGCGACCGCGCCGATCGTCCGCAGGAGGGTCATCGAGCCGCCGTACGTATGCGGTCGGGCGATCAACTGCTCGACACTGCGCGCGGCGCGACCGTTGACTTCGAGCCCCTTGCGGAGCTGCTGCCGGGTAATCTGGGCTAATACTGCTTCGGTGGCGGCGGTGAGACTGACGAGCAGGAGGCAGGCCACCGCCGCCACCAACTCGTACCAACTACTTGGGTCCAAGGTCGTTTCTACTCCAGTCGTGGGGGGGGGGGGGGGGGGGGGGGGGGG
>DATCMP010000622.1:0-18614 GCA_036563365.1 Thermomicrobiales bacterium | reverse complement strand
CGCGCGCTCTTCGGTGCAGAGCGCGCGGAGTTTCGGCACATCGAGGGTCGCGCGATCGACCGTCGCGCGGTCCCGCAACGGGATATACAGGAAAGCGGAACCGGTCGAACCGACCATGATCGGGGCTCCCGGCAGGAGCTCGTCCTCGCTCAGTCCCAACGCATCGGCGTACCCGGCGCGATCCTCGAACGGCGGGCCGAAAATCGCCGAGCCGTGCGTCATCCAGATGAAGTCGGGGGTGGCGGGGTCGCCCTCCAGGCGCACCGGCACCGGGCCGATCCCTTCCTCCAACAAGACCTCGCGCGCCCCGGCGGGCAACATCCCCTCCGTGGCGAGGGTCCAGGCGGTGCCGATCGTCGGGTGTCCGGCGAAGGCCAACTCCCGTCCCGGGGTGAAGATTCGCAGGCGGGCGACGCAGTCGGCGCGACTCGGCGGGAGGAGGAAGACCGTCTCCGATAGATTCATCTCGCGCGCGATCGACGCCATCTCCGCGTCGCTCAACCCTTGCGCATCGAGGAAAACCGCCAGCGGATTGCCCCCGAAGACACGGTCCGTGAAGACATCGACCTGCACGAACCGATACGCACGCCCACCGGCCATCCTGTTCTCCTTGCCTGCCCGCGCGACGGTAGACAGCGCCGCGGCCTATCACCGCGTCTCGCCGAGCGGCGCGCGGTCACCAGCGAATCTATCCGCGCATCCGCCCGAGCGTCAACTGGATCGCCCCCACCAGCGCCAGCCCCAGGCCGAGCGGCACCAGGATCAACCCGGCACCGCCCCAACCGATCCGGCCGAGGAGCAGTTCCGCGCCGAGGAGGGAGAGGCCGACGACGAGGATGATGACAGAGCGGCGCGGCGTGTCATCATCCAGCGCTTCCAACCGTCTCAGGCGCTGCTCATCGTCGTCGTACCGATTCGGTAGCTGCGGCAATATCGGCAACATTCAGACCCTGGCGACGCGACGATCCCCACCCTCCGCCGCGGGGACGTGGACCCGTGCCGCGACAAGCGCGGCGATCGCCAGCAGGGCCAGCGCGGTGACCAGGAAGACCTCGCGCAAGCCGAACGCGGCGCCGATCGCCCCGCCGAGCAAGGGGCCGATCGCGAAGCCGGCCAACTCGGCGGACGCCATCACCCCGAAGACCGCGCCGCGCCGATCCTCCGGCGTGCTGAGGCTCACCAGCGCGCTGACGGCGGGCAGGACGACACCGAGGCACATCCCGGCCACGGCGCGCAGGAGGAGGAGTTGCCAGACGCTCTGCACCAGGGCGACCGGTGCGGAGAGGAGCGCCGCCCCGACCAACGCGCCGATCAGGGCGCGGCGATAACCGAAGCGATTGGTGAACCACCGGGTGCGCGCGGCGGCGAAGGTGGCACAAAACCCGGCCACCGCCAGGATCGCCCCGATCGTCGTGGTGATCTGCGGCACACCGGCGACGCTCGGCACACCGGAGAGTTCGGGCACCAGCAACGGCAGGACCGGCGAGGCGACGGCGTTGCCGAAGTTCGCGCCACAGAGGGTCAGCGCCAGCAGCAGCAAACCCGGAATCCCGGCGAGTTGGCGCATCCCGGCGAAAAAGCCGGGGCGATTCCGATTCATCTCCGCCGTCGGCGGCGTGAACCGCTCATCGATCTGGAACAGGACCAGCAAGGCGGCGGCGAGCAGCATCAGCGCCCCAATCGCGAAGGTGCCGTGAAAGCCGAGCCTGTCGCTGAGGAAACCGCCGACCAGCGGCCCGGCAGCGTTCCCGGCGAAGATCGACGCCTCCATCAGCCCCATGCCGTAGGCGAGCTGGTCGCGCGGGGTCGTCGCGGCGACGAGGGCGCGGGCCGGGGCGACGGTGCCGGTCAAGATCCCTTGCACGACGCGCAGCGCCAGCACCACCCAGATATTCGGCGCGAAGATCAGCAGCGCGGTGACGAGTGCGCCGCCGCCCATCGCCCGCACGAGCATCGGTTTTCGCCCGTAGCGATCGGCCAACGCCCCCCAGATCGGCGAGGCGATGGCGAGGGTGATCGAGCCGGTGAAGGTGATCACGCCGGACCAGAGGACCACCGCCGGGCCTGTGATCCCGAGGGTCTGGATATAGAGCGGGAAGAAGGGGAAGACACAACTGAAACCGACCAGGGTTAACACCTGCGAAAGGAAAATCGTCCGCAATGTCCGTCGCCATTGACTCACCGCGCCCCCGTTCCTTTTCCTGGGCTCGCCCGGCCTCAGGCTGCTACCCCGTCCACACGCCGCCGCGTGGTCGTCACTCGGCGTCAGCGACAGCGTATCGCATACGCGTGCGCCAGCGCCTGCCAAATGAAAACCCGGGGCGAGCATCCGACCGCCCCGGCATGAGGTGCGCTATTGAGCGTTAAAGGCGGGAGCGCCCCCCTGCCCCCGAGGCTAGGGGGTAGAGGCGCTGGGGGTATCGCAGCTCTCTGTAAAGCTATCGCCTGGCAACGGCTACCCCCCAGCATCGGGGGCAGGGGGGCGGCACACCGTCGCGCCACTCCCCCTCCTAACCCACTGCCCCACTCCGCCCACTCCGCCCACTGACGGCTAACTCCCCACCTACCGCAGCGGCGTTTGCCCGCGAATCGTCACGCGCGTGCCGACCTTGGCGAAGTTCCAGAAATACTCGGCGTCTTGCAGGTTTTCGCTCAGGCAGCCGTGGCTCGATGGCGTCCCGAAGCTCTCCGGCGTTTTCCACCAGGAGTAGTGCAGGGCGTGTCCCTCGTCGGTGAAATATTGGGTGTAGAGGACATTCTCGAGTCGGTAAAATTCCTCCGCGCCGATACTCTCGCTGGTCATCGTCTCGTTCTCGACGCGGTACATGATGTGGAAGGTGCCGTTCGGCGTCTCCCAGCCTTTCTTGCCGCTGGAGATTCTGGCGGTATAGACGATCTTCTTCCCGATCATGGCGTACATCCGCTGCGTCGTCAGATCGGCGTCGATCCAACGCTCCGGCTCCATCGCCGCGACGTCGGCCTCGGTGATCTGCGGCTTCGTCTCGCTGACCGGCAGCAGCAGCGTCCGGTCGGACTGCCGACTGCTCAACGCCGCGAGCGCCGCCTTCAACGCCGCACCGCCATCGAGTGACCGCCCGACCCGGCTCGGGCTGGTGATCCGGTAGACATCGGTCCCGTCATCCATCGTATAGCCGGCATCGACGGCCGCGACATCGATCTGTCCCTTCAAACCGCCGAGGTACGCGGCCAGCGCCTTGTCATCGAAGACCAATCGCGGCCCGGCCGCGGCGGTCTGGCCGGGGAGGATCGTGATCCAGCGCGCCAGTTCCGCCACCGTCAGCATCCACCGCTGGCCGGACCAACTGAGGGACAGCGGCCCGGCGAGGTAGCTGTGCGACGCCTGGCGATTGGCCGCCGCGATATCCTCGTTCGTCAGGCCCGGTCGCCAGCGCGTAGCAACCGGCGCGACCACCCGCTCGCCCGGAATATCGAGCGCCGCCACGACCGCCGCGGTGGTGCCGTCGATATCGAGTTGCCGCCCTTCGATCCCCGCGACGGTCGTCACGAAGGCCCGCTGACGCTCATCATATTCGTAGGCGGCGCTCTGCGTATCGCGCCGGACATGCGGGGCCAGCGGCGCGATCGCCCGCCGCACGACCGCCCGATCGATCGCGATCGCCAGGGCGGTCGCTCCGCCGGAGTCGTCGCGTCGCACGACCAGCCAGGAACCGATCGTGGCCGCATCGAAGGTGAGGTCGAGCCCATCGCCGCGCAAGGACACCGGGGCGGCCAGCAATGCTTCGGCGCGTACCTGCGCCGCCTCCAACACCGGTGCACTCAGGCGCGGCTGGATCTGCTCCGAGATCGGCAGGGCCACCTCGCCACCATCATACGCCGCGGCGGTGGCGAGGACGAGCGGGAGCGCCGCCTCGATATCGAGCCCGCGCCCCTCGACCGGCGGGGCCACGATCACCCTGCCGGCCTCGATCCGCAACGCGCCGTCCTGCGCCTGGATATCGTTGGCCCCGGCCAGTTCGCCGAGATGCGCCCGCAAGGTCGCGTCATCGACGGTATACGCCGCGGGGAGATCGCGCCCACCTAGCAGATCGATGATGGCACCCAGGCGTGTGAACGCGGAACCGCCGCGACCCTGCGCCAGCGCCGCCGCCAATGTAGCCTCGCCATCGTAACGGAAGCCGAGATCGTGGCGCGAGAGGCTGACCGACCCGGCAGGCCCGGTCAGGGTGATCGGCGTCCCCTCCCAGCGCCCGACCTCGGTCGCGAGCCGCGACGTCGCCGCCGCGCGATCGACACCGCCGAGATCGGCCCCACCGACACGTACGCCGGGATAGACGCCGGACCAGTTCAGCGCGACGATCGCGACCGCGACGACACCGAGCGCCAGCACGCCGGCGACCGCGGCGCAGGCGATCCCGACACGCCGCGCCGATCGTCGCGCGGCCGGCACACTCGGGCTGGCCGATCGATCATCCGGTTGGGGCGAAGGCACAGCGGGGATATCACCATGAGGCTGGGCATGGCCGAGCAAGCTTGCCTCCTGACCTTAAACTAGTCCGTGCGCGTACGAGAGGTGGCAACCAGTACCCCAGTTATCCGGCCTCCCGACCGGAGTGCGACGCAAGTCCATCGCGTACGGATAGTATACCCCACACGAATCGTGGCGCATCTATCAGGAAAAACGCCCGAACCAGCCAAAAGTGTCGCCACCCAGGTGTCGAGTTGCGTACAATCAACGGAGGAGCGCGGCCGTGGGACAATGCCGATAGATGACGACCAGGCTACTCACCGGAAGGGCGCCCAAGCGATCAGCGCGGAAGAGAAAGGGCATAGGATGATTCCAGGAATTCGGCCTCGCAAGCGCGTGTTACTCCTCCTCTCGCCGCTCACCTATCGCGCCGCCGCCTTCCTCGACGCCGCCGCGCGCCTCGACCTCGAGGTGATCAAGGGTGTCGATATGCCGAAAAGTTTGGCCGAATACTGGAATCAACCGTTCGGCCTGGACTTCAGCCGCCCGGAAGAGGCGGCGAAGCAGATCGTCGCGCAAGCCGCCGAGACACCATTCGACGCGATCATCTCCGTTGACGACAGTGCCAGCATGTTGGCGGCGCTCGCCTCGGCGGCGCTCGGCTTGGCGCATAACTCGCCCGATGCCGCCCTCGCCGCCCGCGACAAACATGTCATGCGTGAGGCGTTGCGCGCCGGGGGCGTGCCGGTGCCGCACTTCCAGCCATTCCTGCTCAGCGACGATCCGCAGACGATCGCGGGCCGGATCGCCTATCCGTGCGTCGTCAAGCCGGTCCTCCTCTCCGGCAGCCGCGGCGTCATCCGCGCCGACGATCCCGCCGGGTTCGTCGCAGCGTTCAACAGGCTGGCACGGATGCTCGCCGATGAAGGGGTTAATCCGGCCGCGACCACCATCCTGGTGGAAGAGTTCATCCCCGGATTTGAGGTCGCCCTGGAAGGGTTGCTGACCGATGGCGAGTTGCGCGTCCTGGCCCTCTTCGACAAGCCCGACCCGCTCGACGGCCCGTTCTTCGAGGAAACGTTGTATGTCACCCCGTCGCGTCTCCCCGACGCGGTGCAGGCGTCGATCGCGACAGCGACGGCGGACGCGGCCCGGGCGCTCGGGTTACGCAGCGGCCCGGTCCACGCCGAGTTGCGCGTCAACGAGCGCGGCCCCTGGCTGGTGGAGATCGCCGGGCGCTCGATCGGCGGGCAATGCTCGACCGTCCTCGAATTCGGCGCTGGGATGACCCTCGAAGAGTTGATCCTCCGCCACGCCGTCGGCCTGCCGCTCGACTCGCTCGATCGCAGCCGCGGCGGCGCCGGGGCGATGATGATCCCGATCCCCGCCGCGGGTATCCTCACCGGCGTCACCGGCGTAGAGACGGCGAAAGCGACGCCGCACGTCACCGGCGTGGAGATCAGCGCGGCGATCGGTGGGCGGCTCGTCCCGCTGCCCGAAGGCGCATCCTATCTCGGCTTCATCTTCGCCCGCGCCGACGACCCCGCCACGGTGGAGGCCGCCCTGCGCGCGGCCCACGAGCGCCTCCACTTCGCCATCAAGCCGGAGATCCCAATACGCGCGGCGAGCTCGCTCCCGATCGTGGCGCGGTAGCGGGACGCCCCCGGCCTTCTTCGCGGGAGGGCGCTGGTGCCCGCCCGCTTCCCGTGTTTATGCCGACCCCATCCCGGCCCCATCCTGGCCCTACCCTGGCCCCATCAATATGATAGCCGCCGATGGATTGTCCGGTGCGGTACGTATTATGCCGCGAGGCCCCATCGTCTGAAATGTCTCCGACCTTGACAACGCCCCCGAATCGGTCGTATCCTTTGTTTCGGAAACTTGTGAAATATTGAGAGGCGGCGTGGCTACCGTACCCGAAACAGAAGGAACGTCGCTCAAGCGCGAGATCGAAGATCGCGTCTTGCAGGAGTGGGCGGAACTGGCGACCGCCTGGGGCGTCAGTCCGGTCCTGGGGCGCATCCACGGACTCCTGATCCTCAACGGCCAGCCGATGACCGCCGAGGAGATCTGCGAGCGGTTGCAGATCAGTCGCGCCTCCGCCTCCGTCCAATTGAACGCGATCCTCGATTGGGGGCTGGCCCGCAGGCTCTTCGTGCCGGGTGACCGACGGCAGTATTACCAGGGCGATCAGGATCACTGGAGTTGGTTCCGGCGCGCGGCGATCGTCCGCAAGCGCCGCGAGTTCGATCCGGTCGTCGATCGGCTCGGCGAAGCGTTGGTCGCCTCGCGGGCTGCCGCCGATGGCGATCCCGAACTCGCTGGTTTCAGCGACCGCTTGGGTAGCCTCCACCAGTTCGTCAGCGAACTCTTCCGGGGTGTCGGCCTCGTGCTGGAGGAGGAGGAGGCGCTGCTGCACTATCTGCTCAGCCTCTCGCCGAAAGACCTCGACGAGTTGCGCGAGATCTTGCGCCTCGCGCTCGGTCGCGCCGACGAGCAGGATTTGCTCGCCGACGGTCAGCCAGGAGCGGGGTGAGCGGGATTTCTTCGTGCCCATCGTTTTCGTGAATTCCTGACATCTCGGTAACGGACAAACCAGGACTAGTGTGACGCAGGCGAAAACTTCAACAACGTGTGCGGGGCTGACCCGAGAATATGGAGGTGCCACAACAGCGCAACGCCACAATAATTAGCCCTGGGGGGACGCCGCGCGAGGCTGGAAGGTTGCAGCATCACACTCGCGCCCATCCCTCCGGGGCGTTTACTTTTTTCATCCTTTACCTATCGGCGCGAGCCGCAGCGAGCGACCGAAAGCGCCTGGGCCGGGATCACCTTATGCTTCGGCAAACATCAGCGTCAGGTCAATGTATCGCCGCCCCACCCGTTGATCTTGCAGCGACATCTCTCGCGGCCGTCTCCCTACGAACCTTGGGTCCCCCGCTTCGATCATAGCCCCGTTCGCCACGCAACCCCCCCACCAAGCTGTGCCTCCCAAAGCGCGATGGGATATGTCGTAAGGGCTACCCGTGGCGAGACGTGCGCCTTACCGCGGCGAGACGTGCGCCTTACCGCCGAGCACGACCGATGCACCACGCCCGTATGTTCGCGCGCCCGACGTGCTATCATGCGGCGGCACGGCGATACGCGCAGACCATGGTCGCAGTGAGGGAGCAAACTGACCGTGACGGGTGGCGATACAACCCCATTCGGCGAACGTTTACGCCTGCACCGTGAGGCGGCGGGGCTGACCCAGGAGGCATTGGCCGAGCGCGCGGGATTGACCGCCAAGGGGATCGCGGCGATCGAGCGTGGCCGACGGCGGCGGCCCTATCCGCACACCGTTCGCGCGCTCGCCGATGCGCTCGAACTGGACGAAGAGGCCCGTGGGCTCCTCCTCGGCAACCCGGTGCCAACCGAGGCCGCGCCACCCGTCGCAATCCGTCCCGTCGTCGTCGCGGAGCCACCAACCCCCTTGATTGGTCGCGAGCGCGAGTTGGCGGAGGCCCGCGCCATCCTGCTCAGCGGTGGCGCACGGCTCCTCACGCTGACCGGGCCGGGCGGGGTGGGCAAAACACGGCTGTCGCTGGCGCTCGCCGCGGCGGTCGCCCCAGCATTTCCCGATGGCGTCGCCCTCGCCCCGCTCGCCGCCCTCACCGACCCCGATCTGGTCCTGCCCACCATCGCCCGGGCGTTGGGCCTGGCCGAGGTCGCGGGCCGCGCGTTGCGCGAGGTGGTCCACACCGCCCTGCGCGACCGGCGGCTCCTGCTGGTGATCGACAACTGGGAGCAGGTCATCGTCGCCGCGCCGGAGGTGGCCGCGTTGCTGGCCGCCTGCCCCGGCGTCACCGTCCTCGCCACGAGTCGCGCCCCGCTACGGCTGCGCGGCGAGCGCGAATACCCGTTGGCACCGTTGGCGATCCCCGAGCTGGCCCATTTTCCGGTCGTGGCGCAAGTTGCCGACAACCCCGCGGTGCAGCTCTTCGTCGATCGCGCGCATAGCGTCGCGCCGGGCTTCGCACTCGGTCGCGAGAATGTGGCGGCGGTGGCGGCGATCTGCCGCCGCCTCGACGGCCTGCCGCTGGCGTTGGAACTGGCGGCGGCGCGGGCGCGCCTGCTCTCCCCGACGGAACTGCTGGCGCGGCTCGATCGCGCGCTGCCGCTCCTGGCGGGCGGCGCGCGCGACCTCCCCGACCGGCAGCGGACGATGGAGCGCGCGATCGGCTGGAGCTACGATCTGGTCGCGCCGGACGAAGCCCGACTCTTCCGCGTCCTCGCGACCTTCACCGGCGGCTGGGATTACGCGGCGGCGGAGGCGATCGACCCCGAGGGGGACGTCCTGCTGCTCCTGGGCGCGCTGGTGGAGCAGGCGCTGGTCCTCGTGACGCTCGGCGACGGCGAGGAGCCGCGCTACCGGATGCTCGAACCGGTGCGCCAATACGCGGCGCAGCGCCTCGCCGAGAGCGGCGAAGAGGAGGCGGCACGGCGACGACACGCCGACTATTTCCTCGCCCTGGCCGCCGACGCCGATGCGGGGCTACGCAGCGCCGAGCAGGCCGCCTGGCTCGACCGCCTCGAACGCGAGCACGACAATCTCCGCGCGGCCTTGACCTGGGCGGCGACGAGCGGCGCGGTCGAGGCCGGATTGCGGGCCACGGGGGCGTTGTCGCGCTTCTGGTGGACGCGCGGCCATATCAACGAGGGGCGTCGCTGGGTGGACCGCCTGCTGGCCCTGCCCGACGCCACCCCAACCGTCAACCGGGCGGAGGCGCTGAACGGCGCGGGCAACCTCGCCTTCCTGCAAGGCGATTACGCGGCGGCGCAGCGATTCCACGAGAGCAGCCTCGCCCTGCGGCGCGAACTCGGCGACCAGCGCGGTATCGCGGGCTCGCTCAATAATCTCGGGCTCCTGGTGACCCAGGCCGGCGATCTCGCGGGCGGGCGTGCGCTCTACACCGAGGCGATCGCGATCAACCGGGCGACCGGCAACCGCACCTGGGAGGCGACGAGTCTCGGCAATCTGGCCGATACCCTGGCGCGCGGCGGCGACCATGCGGCGGCCCGCGACCTGCTGGAGCAGGGCCTCGCCCTGTTCGAGTCGTTGGGGAACGAGTGGGGGATCGCCATGATCCTCGCGGGGCTCGGGGATGTCCACCGCGCGCTCGGCGAGCCCGAAACCTCGCGCGACTACTTCACGCAGAGCCTCGCCCGCCGCCGCGCGATCGGCGACCGGCGCGGGATCACCCAGGCGTTGCTCGGACTCGGCCATCTCGCCGTCGATGCGCGGGATTTCGGCGTCGCGCACGGGTATTTCGGCGAAGCGTTGGCGATCGCGCGGGAACTGGCCGATCGGCAGCGCCTCGTCGCCTGCCTCGAAGGTTCCGCCACGCTGGCCGCAGCCGAAGGGCAGGCGCGCGAGGCGCTGCTGCTCGACGGGGCGGCGATCGCGCAACGAATCGCGATCGGCACGCCACGACCACCATTCGTCTCGTCGGAAATCGATCGCGCGCTGGCACCGGCCCGCGCCGCGCTCGACGCGGGCGACGCCGAGGCGGCGCGGGCGACCGGGGCCACACTGCCCCTCGAAGAGATACTCGATAACCTCCGCGACAACCTCGCCGAAGAGGGCGAATAGGGCCGCGCCAGGCGGCGCGGCACACCCCGAACCACGAGGCGGGCCAGGCGCTCGCGCCCGCTCGACGTCGCGATCGGTATCATTCTCGGCCGACGCGATCGATCGACGAGCCCGCGCACCACCGGGAGCGTTCTATCCCCGACTACCCCTGTATCTCGCCGCGGGATGGTAGACTGACGCAGCGAACAACAGCAGCGGGCGACACGGGCGAACGATCGTGCCGCGTGAATCGGTTCGATAGATCGAGGGAGGGACCATCCGTTGAGCAAACGCCACAAATTCGGCAAATCGGTGCTGGCCGCACTGCTCGTCGCGATCGTGCTGCTGCCACTGGCCGCCACCGGGACACCGACCGCCGCCATCGCGGCGGCACCGGCGGCGACCGAGCCCTACCGGTTCGCGGAGACCGGCCATTACGTCAGCGGGCGCTTCCGCGAGTATTACGAGTCCCGCGGCGGGCTCTATGTCTTCGGGCTGCCGATCACGCGGGCCTACTGGGAGCCGTCCACCGACGGGCGCAAATACCTGACGCAGTATTTCGAGCGTGCGCGCTTCGAGTATCACCCCGAGAACAACCAGCCCTATGACGTGCTGTTGACCCTGCTGGGCAACGAGATCACGAACACCCGGAAAGGCGAGGCACCGTTCCAGAAGGTGCCGAACCCGAACATCCAGGGCGACGCCTACTTCGCCGAGACCGGCCACACGATCGGCGGGCCCTTCCTCCAGTTCTGGGTCCAGTACGGCGGGTTGCAGAATTTTGGGTTCCCGCTCTCCGAGCCGTTCACCGAGCGCAACGAGGCCGACGGCAAGACCTACACCGTGCAGTATTTCGAGCGCGAACGGATGGAACTCCACCCCGAGCAAGCCGATCCGCGCTACAAGGTGCTGCTCGGGCTGCTCGGCGCCGAGCGTGCCGCCCGCGTCGGGATCCCGGCGATCGTTCGCGCGCCGGAGGTCGGCCCGCCGACCGGCACGAGTATCCCCGGCGGTCAGCAGCTCAATTTCCCCGCTCGCCACATCGAGTACGGCTTCAACACCTTCCTGATCGGCAATAGCGGCGGGACCGCGTACAACAACTCCACCCTCGGCAAGGTGCGCGAGGCCGGCTTCGGCTGGATCCGGATCCAGCTGATCTGGCGCGACGTCGAGCCGGCGAAGGGCCAGTACAACTTCGCCCCGCTCGACCAGCAGATCGATCAGGCGTATGGCGCGGGGGTCAACATCCTCGTCAGTGTCCTGAAATCGCCGGACTGGGCCGATCCGGTCGCCGTATCGCGCGGGCGCGCGGGTTCATTGCCCGAGGATCAGGAGGCGTTCGGCACGCTGATGGGCCTGGTCGCCGATCGCTACATCGGCAAGGTGCAGGCGTACGAGATCTGGAACGAGCAGAATTTGGCGGGTGAGGTCGGCGGGAACGTCGAGATCGCCCCCTACGTCGCCACGTTGAAGACCGGCTATCAGGCGGTCAAGAAGTACGACAAGAGCGCCGCCGTCCTCTTCGGGGGACTGACGCCGACCGGCGTCAAAGACCCGACCGTCGCGCTCGACGACACCGAGTATCTGCGCCGGTTCTACGCCTACAACGGCGGCGAGGGGAAGCAGTACTACGATATCCTCGCCGCCCACCCGGGCAGCGCGGCGAACGCCCCGGAGACGAAATTCCCGGAGAATCCCGGCGACGGCAAGTGCCCGCCGATCTACGCCAATCTTGAGGGAACGTGCTGGAACACCTCGCCGGACTTCTACTTCCGGCGGATCGAGGACCAGCGCGCGGTGATGGAGCAGAACGGCGAGGGGGCCAAGCAGATCTGGCTCTCCGAGTTCGGCTGGGATGCCTGCGCCGACTTCGGGGCCTCGGCCCCCGGCTACGAGTATTGCCAGCTGACGAACAGCCAGCGCCAGGCCGACTACATCGTCCGCGCCTTCAAAATCGGGAAAGACCAGTGGCCCTGGATGGGCGTAATGTTCCTTTGGAACCTCAACTACGCCACGATCCCCGGCATCGCCCCGAGCGACGAGAAGTACGCCTGGTCGGTCCTCGGCCCCGGTTTCGTCAACCGCCCGGCCTTCGAGGCAGTCAAGAATATGCCGAAGTAGCGGCGAACGGGCGTACCGGTGGGACGGACCCCTCCCCGACGTTGCGACTCTCACCCTCCTCGTGTCGAGGAGGGTGGCGGTCGCTTGCCGGTGTAGGTGGGGATCGATGTGGTGGGGATAGCCCCCACCCCGACGCGGGCTGGTAGGGGCGAAGCGTACCGGCGATCGCGAAATGGGCCACCTGGGTCAACATGCTGGTAGCGGCGTCTGACCGGACGGGAGTGGGGGAAAGCCGATGGACGATTTTCGCTTGCCGGGCTCGACGGTGGCGATTCGCGCGCTCCTGTTCGACACGTTCGGGACGATCGTGGACTGGCGGGCAGGGATCGCGCGCGACGCCGCGCCGTTCCTGGCGCGACACCGGATCGCCGCCGACCCCGACGCCTTCGCCGACGCCTGGCACGCCCGCTACCAACCGGCGATGGAGGCGGTCCGCACAGGACAGCGCCCGTTCGCCCTGCTCGACACCCTGCACCGGGAGAACCTGGAAGGGATACTGCGCGAGTATGGCGCGGACCCCGCAACGATCCCCGGCGCGGAACTCGACGAACTCAACCGCGCCTGGCACCGCCTCGACCCGTGGCCCGATAGCGTCCCCGGCCTGACGCGGCTCCGCACGCGCTTCATCGTCGCCCCCCTCTCGAATGGCAATATCGCGCTGTTGCTGAATACGGCGAAGCGCGCGGGCCTGCCGTGGGATGCCATCCTGGGGGCGGAGGTGGCGCGGGCGTACAAGCCGCAGCCCGAAGCGTACCTACGCACCGCCGCCGCGCTCGCGCTGATACCCGCCGAATGTCTGATGGTGGCCGCCCACAACGGCGATCTCCACGCCGCGCGCGGCGTCGGGATGGCGACCGCCTTCATCCCCCGCCCGCGCGAGCACGGACCGAACCAGACCAGCGATCTCGCCGCGTCCGGGTCGTGGGACATCGTAGCGCCCGATCTCGTCACCCTCGCCGAACAGCTTGGCGCATAGCCGAACTGTCGCCCGTCGCCCCAGCGCCTCGCGGCCCTCGGCAACCCCGGTCGCACGCCTACACCGGACAACGCCCCCCGTTACGGCACGCACAATGCGCTATGAACCGCATAGGTTGCCGTGCGGCTCGACCCCAGCCCGGACATATCTCGGGCCGGGGCCAGCGCCGATCCGCCACCCAAGGCTATGGCCCTACCGCAACCACGCAGAGGGCGAAGCGAAGAAGATGAGTGATAGGGATGGTGAATCGCGTGATGTTGCACGACAGTGACCAGGATGACGAGCGGATCGGGGATGGCGACCTCAGCGATCTGCTCTCCGAACTGCGTATCCTGCTGCCCGGCGCGCAGACGCTGACCGCCTTCCTGATCATCCTGCCGTTCAACGGCGGTTTCAGCCAAATTCGACAAGGGGAACGTTATGTCTACCTCGCCACCTTCCTCTGCGCGCTGATCAGCCTGGTCCTCTTCGCCGCCCCCGCCGCGCAGCACCGGCTGCAACGACCGCTGATCGACCGCGAAGGGTTCAAACATCGGGCCAACCGCCTCGTCGTGGCGGGCCTGGCCTTCCTTTCCATCGCCCTCTCCCTGGCGACACAATTCGTCCTCGATGAGGTGCTGCACCTGACCTGGCTCTCCTGGGCCGTCGCCGCCGCCGTGGCGATCCTGATCGGCATCATCTGGTGGTTCCTCCCGTTCCGCTCGCGCGGGCGCTGAAGCCGCACTCGCAACGCGCACAGACCGCTGGCACAGACCCTGCAACGAAGCGCCGCGTGGGCCGCGTCAGGGCGACCGGTACGGATGAGGAGGGTAATGATGACCGACCAGCAGAAATCGGGCGACCAGACCCCGGGAACCGCTGACAAGGATGGTGCCTGGGCGGGGGAGCGCGACGCGATCCAACCCGAGGAGCAGACCGATCCACCCGCAGCGCCCACGCAATCGGCGGCGACACAAGCCCAAGACAAGCAGCAGCAGGACCTCGATAGCGGCGAGGAGCTCCCGGCCTGAACGGTGGGCACCACGGAATAGCGGCAAAGAGGAGCGAACGATGAGCGAGAAGGGGCAACTCGAGACGATCGCGGTGGGGACGGCGGTGATCGGCGTTGATGGTGTGCAGATCGGGACGGTGGAAGCGGCCGATCCCGGAGGGATCCGTATGGTCGGCCATGACATCCCCTCGGCGGCGATCGAGCGGGTCGCCGCGGACGGTGTCCACCTCCACCTGGCGAAGGCCGCGTTCGAAGCCCATCAGGACCGCAGCCGGTAAACCACGCACGATTCTGTATCACGCCCAACGCGGGCGGGCGGGCCGCGCCGCTCGGGGACGTGGACCGGCGCTGCCCGCCCGCCCCGGCGCTGCCGCGTCGTGACGTGACGCCGTGCACGGCCAACGGGGATAGTTCCGCCCGTCGCGCAGAGCGGACGGCGATCGGGAGTGGGGCGCATGGCCGGGCTCATCGCCATCGTGAACGACAAATACCGACTTCCTCGATCTGATGCTTGAACTGCTCGAAGGCGAGGGGTATCGGGCCAAGACCTATAAGGTCGCCGAGGATGCGTATCGCCAACTCCTCGATGATCGACCAAGCCTGATCATCGTCGACATCCACATGGGGACACCCGAATCTGGCTGGCAACTGATCGAGTTGCTGCGCCTGAACCCTGTGGCGCACCCCACGCCGATCATCGTCTGCTCGGCCGATGCACACGCGCTGGGCGAAAAAGCCGCCCACCTGCGCGAGCGCGACTGCGTGGTGCTGCAGAAGCCGTTCGACCTGGATGATCTGCTCGGCAAGGTGGCGACCGTATCGGCCCCACTGCCCGCGTAACATTCCGGCGGCATCATCGCGCCGGCTGTTCGGCTGCGGTCACCAGCTGGAGATGCCATGCCCCGATCCCGCCGATTGCTTAACGGCCTGGCCGCGACTCGACGTGCATCGCCTTGCCACGCGGTTCGCCGCTTTTTCCGGCGGCAACGGCGCTCGGATAGTGGGCATCGCGCCGCCACCCGGTACCGAAGGTGCGCGGGGCGTGATCCCGGGGAAGTCGTCCGCGCCAACCGAGGCATCAGTCGTCGGATTGAGCGTGGTACCAGATCGCGATTTGCGCCCGGTTCTGTAGCCGCAAGTCGCCGATCTACCATCTCGCCGCCTTTTCTATCGGTTGCGATGAGGATATGGTCCTCACCTGGTGCAAAGAGTACTGGGACTTTGCGGCGAATATCCGTCGTGCCAACGTTGGGATTGACCCGTGTCTTCGCGGACAACGGAAGATACGATTCGCGAAGAGATCTGCGGTGCAAAGTCAAGAGGGGACGGTGCTTAAAAGGGCGGGGTTGGGGCAAGGCATCCTGCCAACGCGAAGCGCCCGCCTCTCGCCAGGGCTGGCGGGCGGGGACGGCGCGTGGGCAAGGGCGGCGCGGCGGGGCGACGGGTCAGGCGATCGCCGTCGCGCGCCGGGTCGTGCGGTTGCGGCCCGGTCGCGGGGGCCGCGCGGGCGTATCCCCCTGACGGTCCGGCCGGGCCGCAGGCGGGCGATACAGCGTGTCGGTGCGCAGCAGGGCATCGACGAGCCGCACCAGCTTGCGGGCGGTCAGGACCAGTGCCCGTTTGTGGGCATGCGTGGTGGACTGCGCGACCTTGGCCCGGTAGTAGGCGGCGTACTCGGGGCAGTGGACGCGGACGCTGTTGGCCGCCTCGACCAGGTAGTAGCGCAGGTAGGCGTTGCCGGCCTTGCTCATGGCCGTGTCCTCGGCCCGGAAGGTGCCCGACTCGTGGGCTTTCCAGACCAGCCCGGCGTACCGCGCCAGCGCGGCCTCGTCGGCGAAGCGCTGGATACCGCCGATCTCGGCGACGAGGCCCGCCGTCCAGACCGGCCCCAGCCCAGGCACCGCGGACACGGTATGCGGGATCGCCTTAAGCTCCTGCGCGATGGTCTTGTCGACCGCGCGCGGTGACCCTTGCAGGGTGCGGATCGTCGCCATCGTGGTGCCGAGGACGACGGTGAGCGGCTCGTCCAGGCCCTTGTCGAGCCGGAAGGAGTCGCGCGCCGCGCGCTGGAGCACCGTCGCCACGTCGCCCGGCTCCTTGAAGCGACCCCGCCCCTGCTCCGCCAGGTAGGCCGCCAGCGTCTCCAGCGGCGTGTCGGCCAACTCCGCGGTCGTGAACTCGTCCAACACGGCGCAGCTCGTCGCCCCGAAGGGGTCATGGCAGGGGTCGGCCTGGCCGAAGCCGGAGAAGCGCAGGAAGCGGAAGGTCAGGAAGTAGCTCTTCTCGCGCGCCAGCGTCTGGGCCAGGTGGACCCGGAAGCGGGTGAGGCGCTGGGGCGGGGCGTAGCGGACGTCGAGCTGGAAGGGCGGGGGCAACTGCCGGCCGAAGCGGACCCGCTCGGCGATGACGAAGGCATCGGTGCGGTCGGTCTTGGGCAGCGCGCCGTAGTGCTTGCGGAAGTCGTGGACCAGCCTGGGGTTGAGCGCGTAGACCTGCGGCCGGTAGGGGGCCAGCGCCGCCGCGTCCTTGAGGGCACCCGCCGGGTGCCACCAGTACAGGCTGGTCGCCTCCATCCCGATCCGCAACTCGTCCACCGCGTGCGCCTGCGCCAGGGCGACCAGGCGGGCGATGAGGGCGTCCGCCCCCGGCTGGCTGTTGGGGCCGGTCCAGCGCGGGGCCCGCGCCCCGCCGTCGCCCAGCAGGAAGCAGACGGCCGCCTCCCGCTGGCTCACGTCCAGGCCGACGAACGCGGGCATGGCCTCCTTCCTTTCCTATATCTACCGATCGCGCGTTCCCTGGGGCCGTGCCGGTCGGGGTGATCCGGGCGTGGGTGGCGGCGCAACAGCCTCGCGCGTCATCAGAACTCGCCCGCGGCGGCGAGTGCGCGTCCGGCGGGCTGCTGCCCCCGTCGGACCCGCCGCGAGCGGAACAATCTGCGGGTCAGAAGTCGCCGCCACGCCCGGGGGGATCAGTCTCGGCAAGCGATCGCAGTCGCAGGAGGTGCGGAGATCTCGTCCCGACCGGCCTGTGCCACCAGTATCGCCCGAACCAACCCGACGAGCAACGGGGAGCGGCCAGCAGGACCGCTCTGGCTCTTAGCATACGAGGAGGTGTCCCGATGCCGCGTACCCACCGACCCTCTCCGCCCGAGTTCCGCGCCGAGGCGGTGCGCCTCGAGCGCGGCGGCGAGAAGTCGCTGCCGGCGCTGGCCGCTGACCCGGGGGTCTCGTCCGAGGCGTTACGTTATTGGCTGCGCCAGGCGGATGCTGACGAGGGCCGGGGGCAACCGGCGACCTGACCACCGACGAGCGGGACGAGCTGCGCCGCCTGCGCCGCGAGGATCACATCCTCAAGCAGGAGCGCGAGATCGTGAAAAATGCCCCTGCGCGCGTGGCGCACCCCGCCGCACGAAGATGGGGGTCTGGCTATACTGGATGCGTCGGCCACGGTGCGGGGCTGTCGCTTTTCGGTGCCGCCGGAGCCCGTGAACGATGTCGCCCGGACGCCGCCCCCAGCACCCCGCCCTGTTGCCGCGAGCACGCCGGGGAAAGGTGCTCGCTGCCGGCGTCCCACCGTGGCCAACCCGTGCCGCCTCAGGCAGGAGGGCGCACCATGGAGCTCCTCTGCCCCCGCCGCGCCGCCGTCGCCCGGGCGGGCGACGGCGGGCGTCAGCGCCGCGAGGTGCGCACCTTCGCCACCGCGACCGGCGACCTCGAGCGGCTGCGCGACCGGCTCGCCGAGCGCGGCGTCACCCGCGTCGCGATGGCGTCGACGGGCGTCTGCTGGAAGCCCCTCTGCAACGCCCTGGAGGAGCGGTTCGCCGTGGTGCGCGCCAACGCGGCGAACGTCAAGGCGGTCCCCGGTCGCACGACCGACGTGCGCGACAGCGAGTGGCGATCGGACCCTCCATGCGACGCGGGTGGTGCGGATCGCAGCGGGGGCCGGGGCGTCGGCCGGGTCTAGGTGTACCGGCAAGCAGCTCGGGGGTCCCCGAAGGTAGGGAGGGTGTCCCAAAGAATATAGAGGGGATCTTCCCCATCTGCTCTTCGTGGCACATCCTCGATCCCGACCGACCCGCTCGTGGCTGAATCGGGGTAACATCTGACCGGGGTTACCGCGTGGGCGTGCTTCGCCGACAGCCGCGGGCGGGCGCAAGGCCTCCGGGCGACCGCGAGGCGGGTCAGGGAGGGGAGGGAAGGGGGGACCGATGGATGAGTCGCGACGCCGACGCCTGAGCAAGTTCCTGTCGCAACACCTGCGCCACGCGCCCGCGGCGCTCGGGATCACGCTCGACGCGGCCGGGTGGACCGCGATCGACGCGTTGCTCGCCGCCTGCCGGGCGCGCGGGGTCGGGCTCGATCGGGCCACCCTGGAGGCGCTCGTGGCGACGAGCGACAAGCAACGCTTCGCGATCGACCCGGCGGGGCGGCGGATCCGGGCCAATCAGGGGCATAGCGTCCCGGTGGAC